>JAQVAJ010000411.1 GCA_028690885.1 Clostridia bacterium | reverse complement strand
GTTAGTTATTCAATAAAAATCCACATAGTTATCCACAACTTTCGTAATCCACTACTTATTCAACAGTTTGTCTATCCGAGATGGCAAAAAAACTCTTTTAAATAAGGCTAAAATAAAAAACATCCGATAGGGATGTTTTTTGTTAAAAACTGGGGAAAATTGCTTTTTAATTAGATATTTGCTCTTTTTTGTCTTTTTCTTTCTTTTTTATTTTTTTGTATATTTTTCTGATTAAAAGAATTATTATCAAAATAATTAAAATTAGGAAGATAGTGATGGTGCAAGTGCGAGGTATAAAGTATGAATAATCGCGACTAAAGACAGAATCTCCCCCGATAGCCTCAAAAAATCCACGATGAATTAATTCAAACTGACCATCATATTGACGAAAAACAGAAACCGAATAGAGTCCGTTTATTATCAACTCAGGAATAATCACCTCGCGTGTTCCCTCTTGGTCTTTTACATCAACAAAAAAATATCGCCCTTTAACACGATCATAACGATCACGAATCTCTATCCAGATATCAAAAGATTTTTTACTAGAAACAAAATTGGCATCAACTCTAATTTTTTCTTTGGCTGAAACTTCAACGGTTTCGTCTAGCTCAAAATTTTCAGTGAAGGTGCTTTGAGTAACAGAATAATAAATCGGCTGAAGCGGAATTATAAATGATGGTTCTTTTTCTTTGTCTGGTCTAACTTGGCCTGTCTCGTCTAAAATATATAAAGCGCTAGCCATTGAGCCACTAGAAAAATTACCACTCTTATCTCTAGCAAAAAGCGTGTAGAAATAACGGTTTCCACTTTCTACATCAAGGTCATAAAAATATTGTCCACTCCCCTCATAGACAAGTTTACCTAAATAAGGATTGCTAATGTATTGCTCGGTGCTTCTAACAATTCTAACATAATCAAAATCTGGATCTTTCGGATTTGTCCACTCAACGGTAATTTTAGAAGGAGAAGGGGTGGCTGTTACATTTGTTGGATTAGCTGGTGGAGTTACATCTGGTGGTATTAAGGTTTTAAAATATTTAGTTCCGGAAGAAACAATTTGAGCTAAATGAGTTTGAGCTTCAATTTTGAAATAATAGGTGGTGCCACTTTTTAAATTAATTAATTCTACACGGTGGTCATTAACAAAGTGAACATTTTTCAAAATACCATCTCTAAACTCTGCATCCTCTCCCCAGCTTAAGTTGTAGATAGTTGGAATAGAGCTGGTCCAAGTGATGACGGCAGTAGTATAGCTTGGAACAACTTTAATGTTCATAAAAATTTCATCTGAAGATACAGGGCGAACACTACCTGTCTTCCCTTCTTCTTCAGGCTTGCAATCATTCGGACAATTCAAAAAATTTTCAAGAGGTGGTTCACAAATACCATTATTGTTACAGCCAATAATTTCTAAAGAAACATTCATCCCATCATCACCTTCCACGGCAAAAGAAGAAAGTGGTAAAACAAGCCAAGTGAGCAAAAAAGGTATTAAAATAAAGGGTTTTTTAATCATAGGGAGATGGCCGTTACCTCAATAACTACTTGATACTCCCCAGCAGTTTGGATATGGCCCTCTCCTGTTTCAGCTCTAAAACGAGCCGTGGTGGTGCTTCCAGATGGATGATTTGGGGCAGAAGATACTGCAATAATTTTTGGGGTCGTGGATAAACCATCCCAACACTTACCTGTAGTTTCATTCGTCCCCGCTCCACAAGAAAAATCTTGGTCACGATACAAAGGAGCTACATCAGAACCTTCGGGGGTAAATCCAAAGTAAGAAGTGTCTGTTGGACTAATAAAATTATAATCAGGCACTGCACCTGCCGGAGTATAATCATCAAAAGAATCATAAGCTGATTGTAAAGCTGGTGAAGTGGTGGCATTGATGGAGAGCTCGTAACCAGACGGGCTGTCTGTTTTAACAAGCCAAGATAAAGTTCCTTCACTAGACTGCAAACTTAGTCCCCCGATTGAAGCTAAAACTAAATCATCCGGATTAGAGATTGATAAATAATTACTTTGCATCTGCCAATAGCCGGCATGTAAAATATAATTGTCGCTACTAGAATCCCCTGTGCCCAGTTCACCTAGGGTGTCACCTAAATTATACGATGGGCTACTAGAATCCTCTCCGCCTAAATTAACTGAGTCGCTTTGAATCTTGTAACTAGAGCTACCCATAACTTCAGCCAAAGCTAAATTAAGAGGTATTGGAGTGACTAAAGCAAGAGCTAGAGTTAGGCTCAATATTCTTTTTTTTAAAGATATTAAGTTCATATTTTATTTTTTCTTCTTAATCTCAAATCGTGTCAGGATATAATAAACTATAGAGATAAGGAGTATTAGCCCAACAAAGACTGGAACAACTATCTTCCAAGGTAAGACCCAAAAGACTATTTCGGACTCTTCGTATTCATTACCATAGCCTTTGTATAAAGATAATTCCGCTTTATAACGCCCAAATAAAAAATTGGCATCTTGCCAAAAAACTTCGCGATAGCGAATAGAATCAGGTAAGACAAAGTAAGCGTCAACAGCAATCTGATC
>JAQVAJ010000018.1 GCA_028690885.1 Clostridia bacterium | reverse complement strand
TGAATGTGTGTAAACTTTTTTGGAAAACTATGGAAAACGGCTATCCTGTTATGTTTGTTAAAAATTCATGAAAATGGACGCAAAACAAGTATTAGTTGCCGGTGGTGATCTATTTGAGATCAGCCCCAAAGAAGGTGTGTATTACATCTATAAAGTAAAAAATATTTTTACAAACTGGGAAAGCATAGAAGTTGGAAAAGCAGATAATTTGGATGATGCAATCAATTTTATCGAAACATACAGTGGCAAACAAATATCAGCTGTTCGCACAGTATTTAAAAAATAATGATTAATGTGGATAATACTTTTTTTAGGATGAGGATTTCTGGAGATTACTCAATTTCCAAGAGTCGTAATACCAATAATCCCTCAGTTTATTCAGGGCAATCGTTCTCATGCTTATACTTTGTTTCTAGGTATCTTCCATTTGAGCGAATGTGCTGTTTTTTCCTTCGGGCATGAATATCCGGTCCCATCCGAAACAATTATTGCCCATCGAGGCGCAGATATTACCGGCCAATGCTCCTTTAAAAGATTTCATGATTTAATAAAAAAATAATAAAATGGGACACGATATTAGCGGTTACAGAACCACAGACAAAGAAAATGAAATAGCTAACCTTTATAGAGGGGCTTTTGATTTTTTTAACAGTATAATTTACATTGCCTTAAATTGCCGTGATTGCTCAGGTGTTGTAAGCGGTAACGGGAGCAAAAGAGAGTTTACAAAGGAAGAACTTTTAAAGGCGTTGGAATATTTGGGCGATCAAGAAAATTTCGGGCCAGAACGCAAATTTTTAAACGATTGCTTAGAAAATATTGATAAAGATGGTAAAATATTGGTAAAATTTGATTAGCGGGATGTGAACACAATTCATGCAATGGACCTAACGGGCTCATAAAAATGAATAATGTTTCAACTCTAACTACCGCTTTCGTTGTTATAAACGATAATTTTAATTTTACGATTTAATGGTCGACGAGATAATTGTTTCATTAACTGATCCGAGCAGATAAATTGATTTTTATATTCTTTGATGAATTCTTTTTGCAACGGAATAATTTTAGTTTTGTAATCTGCAGCCTGCCATTTTTTTTTTGATACTCTCAAATATGTATTAACATCTATAACACACTGATTCGGTTTGGTGTTTAATACAAAATTAAAATAAGTGGAAGAATCAGGATATATATAGTGTTTTTCGTCTTCAATCATTTCTTTATTCCTTAACTCATTTATCAGCTGATAGCATTCTTGCTGGTATTGCTTAGATTTGTCTATAGATGATTCAAAAGTACAATTTAAAAAGATTGCAGTAAGTGGATTCATCCTTCCATTTAAGGGAGCATATTCATTATAATTACTGATACCAAATCTAGTCATATGTCTCAGGGGATGTTGCGAATACCATAATACTTTTTCATAGATTTCATCATTATCAGTTAGAATTGCCCCTCCTTCTCCTCCAAAAATAGTTTTACCAGGTGAAAAACTTAAAATTATCGCATCTGCGTAAGATCCCGCCGGCTTAAAATTATAGAATGCTCCCAAACTTTGGGAACTATCGCTTATATAGAATAAGCCATTATCCGTACAAAATTGTTTGATTTGCTCGGAATCTACCGGAAGTCCGTTGAAATCCGTAGACAAAACTGCTTTAGTGTTAACTGTGATGGCTGACGAAAGATCTTTATTGTCAATAAGAAGAGTATTCGGATTATATTTGATGAAGTGAGCTTTTGCACCTAATAACAGGAAAGGAGCGATTGAACCACCCCAATTAATAGGTGATGTTAGAATTTCTTTGTTTTTTAAACCCAGAGCAAAACCCAGAGATAAAAGAGCTGTAGTAGCATTGCAAAAAGTTAGAGCATATTTTTTATCATAATATTTACATAATTTCCCCTCAAATAAATATGTGGCCCCGGCACCACTTAAATG
Organism: Clostridia bacterium; assembly: GCA_028690885.1. Taxonomy (GTDB): domain Bacteria; phylum Bacillota; class Clostridia; order DUPQ01; family DUPQ01; genus DUPQ01. The sequence goes on along the minus strand of JAQVAJ010000018.1, from coordinate 9,568 downwards.
CTTTTGCTGTTCCTCGATGTTCATATCACAGGACTTAAAATATTCTAAGTAGATTTTCAATATATTGAGAATATCATCCATTAAAATCATAGATTAACATATGGCTCCATCTGTTTTATTATCTGATTTAATTTCTGTTGGTCAATCAAGTAATCATTTGTAAGTATCTCCCGGATATATGCCGGATAAGGATATGATTGATCCGGGGAATTCTTCTGATCGTCCCACCATGGAAGAAAACTGTTATTTCTGCAATAACTCAGAGCAACATAATCACTGAAAACACTTGCACTTATGTTATTGTTCGGTATTATATCATAACTTGCAAATTCAATGTGCTCTATCGACAACTCTTTTACAATAACTGCCTGGGATGCGATCAGTGCCTCTCGTATTTCCCTAGGGGCGGCTCCTGCCAGTACAAACCTCTGGGCTGAAGCTTTAAGTATCTCATTTTCTGGTTCCAAAATAAAATTTTTGTTTATACTTTGGACAATACTGACAATTATTTCAGGATAATCTTGTTGCAGAGGCATTAATACCGGCAATATGATCCATCTTTGTCTCATCGCTTCTGATATTGCATTGGGTCTGTTTGAAGTGCCAATCAAGCATACTTTTCCTGCCAAAGAGGTATCTGCAAGAAATGATTGCAACTGACCTATCAGGTTTTGAGTAACTCCTGAATCAGAAGATGACAAATTACGATTCATTGGCAATTGAAGTTCAATTTCGTCTATTAAACCCAATCCTCCAAGGTCACGCAATAAATTCAGCATTAATTTATTGCGTCTTTCCGACTCGCCCACCCACTGGCTTTTGGGACTCACAAGGTTGAACGCAGGGACTGATGCATTAGCAGCAGCAATAAGAGTAAGTACTGTTTTACCACTACTTGGTGAACCACAAAGAATTACATTCCGTGGTACACTTTTATCACCTTTTTTTAAACCGTTAGCAATTCTTTCTAGGATTTTCATGGGTTTTTTTATTGTCGTACCCACAACGGCATTTCCCTTAATTCGCTCATGGTCAATTGCTTCTAATGTCCCTTCGCTTAAGGAAATTATGTCTGATTGCTTACGATTAAAAATACTATTTGGTGTTATTGCTTTAGATGTCCTTTCGCTTGTAAGAAAAATTGATTCAAGAGAACGGTTTGGAGTTCCAGCGCTTAGATTTGCAACAATTTCATCTGTTAAACTATCAGCGTATCTAGCCAAACTATACCTATTTTTAAGACATTGGATAAAGGGTAATTTTTCATTAATATTAGGTTGTTTTAATGTAACAATATCGATGTTTTGGTAAATAAGTGATTCCATTAATCCCGTTCTTGCTTCCCAAAACATTGTATAATTAAGGCTTTTCCTAAAGGCAAGTGAATTAGATATTCTAAGAGCTAATTCTATAGCGACTATCTGCTCCTGAGTATGTGTCCCGTTATTAAGTTGAGGAAGAAGGTGTTCCGCGAACTCAATCAGAATAAGGAAATGAAACGACTTTCCATCATCCCTTGGCATTGATGATGTTTGTTGCCCAAGCCTTAACAAAGATCGTAGTACCTGAACAAATTCATTTTCTGAACGAGCACATTGTGAACCATTGTTGTTATATAATCCAAGTTCTCTGAGGACTTTTATTATTCCGGCTCTTTCAGAAGATTTTAATCCTGTGAGGTCATAATATACACCTGTAGAACTGCTATATTGCACCAAGATAAGATTATGCCTTGATAGAGCCTGCTCCCGGACTATCTCGAGTAATGGTTGTATGTGTCCCTCCTGATTGATCTCAAGATCGTTCAAGTTGCGTCCCTGTAATATAACACAACTTTTTCCCTCGTTATAAGGCTGAAGTATTTGATCTATTGCTTTTTCCATGCTTAATTTTTTATTGCAACTTTATTATTTAGTTTTCTTAGCCGCTCAAAATCTTTCTTCTTGTGAGATGTTTTATCCATTTGGTCAATCATCCTGGAGTAGGACATTTGACATTTCCCTCCGGTATATGCATTTTGCTGTTCACCAATTTTAATATTCATTTTTCGTAATTCTTCATCAAATTGCTTTATGATTACACGGCAAGATCCGTCTGTTATACCAATAGTCTCTGTATTGGCATTTACTTGGTTAGTTTTTTTATTTAATGATATTTCTGACAATAGTCTTTGACCATTGTGGTTAGTTGCTAAAACTTCTATCCTATCATTCACTGTAATAATATCAACTGTCTTAAAACCCACATTTTCGCTGGCTATAGCACAAGCATTTGCTATAGTGGACGAAAATGCTTTTGTATGACCTACTTCCAGTCTGTTCATCATTACACTAATTCCGACGTTAAGAGCCTGAATGTTATCACTTATCAATATTTCATTAATATCTTCAGCTATTGCATCCTGATCTTCAACCTTAAAGTTCATATGCTCAAGAGTTTTAAGTATTGTTGCTTTTCTGGTTATGACAGGATCTTTTTGATTGCCCATCAAATCTAATTTACATGACGAGAAATTCTTCTTAAAAGACTCCCGAAGTGTATTGGGACTTACTATTGAAACGTTGACCATATTGTTTTTCTGGTTAACATTTAGTGATTCTAAAAGCTCAGATATGCCCGTAGACAAAGTGGGCTTAATGCTTTGTAATACGGCACTTAACGTACTATAATTAGATATATCAAGTAATACACTTGAAGACTCAGGTGGTTGATCAATTGATATTTCAGTAATACTGCGTATGTTTGATCTTGTTGTAATTTCGCTCATGACTTATAATATTTTATCCTCTGTGCTGATAATTTCTATCTGAGAACTATAATCGTCTGGGATAATATCAGATTCATGTTCATCAAGATGAATCTGCGTATTGTCTCCTGATGAGTCCCCTGCTGTATCTTCCATGCTGACCTTATTAAGATTGTCCCATACTTGTCTCACTGTATCTTGTGCCTGATTGAAAAAACCTCCTGTATCAACTATGGGACGACCATCCGAGCCACCATGATATGGTAGTGAGTTATTGTATATAACCCTGTTATTAATCATCCAAATTTGAAAATTATCGAGCAACCGGAGTACATTTGCAGAAGCATTGGAATTTACCTCATTTAACATAAAGTATTCCAATACAAAAGCTCTTGCATTATTAGCAAATTTGCTTCTAGCTGACTCAAACGATTCTTTCAGTGACCTCATATATTTTTCTGCCTGCACAATCTTTTTTTCCTTTTTTTTCTGGTTTTTGATCTTTGTTTTTGTGTTTTTTATGGTGATAAACTTAGGACCCATAGCTACTAATGTAGCATGCATGGTAATATCTACTATACATCCAACAATATTTAGTGCCATTACAACTGGACGGTAATTTGAATCGAAACCTTCTAGTAGGTTCATAAAAGGGATGAACAATACCAAAATATATGGAGTTGTTCTACAAAAGTTATAAAGTATTGGTTTATCATCTCTGTTTATTTCTCCAGCTAATCTGCTCAAATATATAGAACCATGAATAATTACATAAGCAAGAACAAGACACAATGGGATATATATAATCAATGGAATATTTGCATAGAATTCAGAAAGAAAAAATTTGACCCCTTTGACTGAAAGGGTAGTGGCAATAAGTAGAACAACTAAAAATATTGTTCTGTATCTTTTGACGTTTTGCTTGTCCTCGAAATCAGGAGCCGGTTCAAGGTCTGCAGATAGTCGATCATAATCTTCTCTGGCCTGGTGATATCTTTTGATCATACTTTGCATTTGATTAAAACTATTGCTTACTTCCAATGCTACACCCTTAGCACTAGAAAACATTTTTGAAACTGTCTTTGAATCAAATGAAAGATTATCGTTGTGAAATATTGTGGCCATAATCAAAGATTTAATTTGTTTACTTGTCTGTTAATTATCAAATTCAAGGCACGTTCAATATTATCAATTTCCACCGAACGGCCTGCAACAACACTCGAATCTGAACCGCTGTTATTGACAGTAACCAGAAAAATATCATCCGGTATAGGTTTCAACTCCAGTGATGTGTCAGAAGCGGGTAAATCATGCTCTCCGTCACTGATGAGAAGAATGGAAAGCGTGGAGAAAACTTCAGAGGTAAGACTTGAAAGACTCCTTGTGGCTGCGTTCAAAGCACCGATTATGTCCGAATAATCTTCTCCACGAGGTTTGGGGGCGTATTGTGAATCAATCATTTTTTGACAAGAAGAAAGGAATCTTTCAAGTTTTCTATTCTCATCATTTTTTGTAGACTCATGTTTTGTTGCCACTTCCAAAGAATCTGCGATGAACTTTTCAATGGTTTTATCGTATTCTCCTTTACGTTCACCTGTTTTTCTTAATGGTCTTTTTAGTGGCACATATTGCTTAGGAATGGAATAGTAAAGCACTTCATTGTTTAAAGCAGACCGATCAACATAAGTCAACCATAGTTCGCCTTCTCCATCTTCGGATATTAATGTGATAGCATCTGCAATTAAATCCACATTAATGCGTGGTACGCGGTAAGTATACTTACCACTTCCTGTTCCGTCAAAAATTATGAATACCGCTCTATGCCTGATAGGTTCCTGCGCTTCGGTTTTAAAGCCAAGAGTAATGGCCAGATCTTGCTTTTTAAAGTAAGAACATGATGTCAGATATACTGTAAAGACAGTTGAGATGATCAGAAGAAGTATAATCGACCGGTTTTTCATCGCAGTAGTTTTTTATTACTACTGCAAAGATATTGGATACGAGTTTTCCGAAGTTTTTCATTAACATTAAATGTTAGTCCTATTATCAGCTATATCGTTTAAGAATATCTTTATATTCTGGGGTATTGGAAAACTTCTGGAACATTCGCGCCACAATTCAGCCACTTTGTCAAATATTTCAGTAATCCATTCATTTTCATAATAGTTATCTATTAATTTTTCCAAGAAATTTTTCAAAAAGTTTATATTTAGGTCTGGCTTTATATTTTGCTTTGAAATAAAACCTTTTGAGTCAATTTCATCAGTATTTATGTATGGAGTTGGCAGGTTGAGTTCATCCCAATTCTCATAGATAATTATCTCACAAAGCATATTAACAAACCATTCTTTCAATTGTGAATAGACATCCCATCCGGAAGGTTGATCACCAAAATTTAACATGTAAGCATATTCATGAGGAAACATGTTTTGAAGTATTATTCTAAATTCTCCATGCTCTGTAGTAACACTAAATCCAAGTTTACTGTTTAAGTAATTTTTATTGAAACTCCTGGAATTACTAATTTTACTAAGCACTCCCTCTACAAAGTCGCACTCACGAATAGGAGCGTTCCCTGAATTTAAGGCGTAATCAATAACAATTAAACGATGGGTGAGTATGATAGGTAACATCGTACTTATATAAGATTCCTTGAGTTTTTCGAGGTTTAGCATCTTTAAAGAGGGGAGATTACCTTTATTCCATTGGGGAGTTAAGACATTCAATTCATTTTTTTTATACAGCTCAAAAAAATTGAGTGAAGCCGAAACAAATCTTTCAAATTCTTGTTTTTTTTCTATTACCAAGCTCAGTATCATTCCCGGGACAATTTTGAAAATTCCCTCTTTAGGAATTGGCTGGAATATGGTTCTCTTTTTTTGGTTATCCTTGCATGTCTTAATAATATCCGGGAATTTGTCTTTGAAATCTAAAAGGAAAAATTGTTCACCGTTCGCTTTGGATAGCAACAAATGATAAGGGATGCCGTTTTCATCTACTTCCTTAATCAGTGAAGCTACCACTGCTCGTGGCAGGCTGGTTATGATTGGTGTTACACAGTAATGATTCCTGGCTCTAATAGTTTTATACAGGTCAAGACCGCTATAATCTGCCCAGTTCCCGTTTTCATTCTTATACATAAGATCAAGAAAGACTATGTCATATTTTTCAGTCACTGTTAGCAAATTCTTTTTTAACATATCAGAAAATTCTTCGTTTTGATCTTGTTCAATAATATCAACGGTTTCAAAAAATTTCTGAAGTACATTTTTTAAAAAATTCCGATATAATCGATCATCTTCTACAATCATTACTTTGTACTGATACTTATTATAAGATCGATTATTTGAATCTGTGTAATAGTTTAAAAGCAGATCGTTTAGTAATATTTTTAAATTTTGAAACACATCCACCCTGCAATCATTTGTATATGAGGCACATATATTTTTAATATCTTTATTGAGATAGTTAAGGCCATTAATGCTGTTTAATAAATTCCTGTCGTTTTGTTCAGAAGAATCCGGACTATTTATTGTGTTACCAATTTCATGTACTAGATAATTGATATAACCAGCATCCGAAACAGCCAGTTTTTTTATAAGTTTATAGTGAGTAGACGAATATTCAATAAATGATCTTTCAATGATCTCTCTTTGATCAGCCAGCAGATCATAGTAAGGGAATGATTCAACAAGCCTTTTTAATGATGACCGACAACGATTAATAAGTGTTTCATAGGGCAGAATGGAAAGAAAGCGAAACTGAAGAATATGATTCTCTTTTTGAAGCTTGTTGGTAATAATGTCCTGCACATATTCATAGCCTTCATCAATATTATCCGTTTTCCAAAAAAGTTCGGGGGTTATAAAAAAAAATATCTTATCAGCTGTCTGATAACTGTTTGGATTAATTTTTGTGTTCTTAACAAAATCTAATTTGGTGTAATCCGAGTAGTTATCAACATTAATAATCTCAGAATGCCTTTCTTTTTGTAAACCTTTATCAATTTTTTCAGGATCTTTAAGCTCAGAACTCCTTCTTCCGTCAGCAGTTGAATAGAATGTCCAGGATTTCGCGACCAATTCCTTTGTATATTCAGTGCTGTGTTTGTTGCAGAATATGTAAATTTTCGTTGCCATAAGAAGTTATCCTAATAAAAGATTCTTTTCAACCATTCTTTGATTTTTCTAAACAAAGATATTCCTGTTATTCCTTCATCTGCCATACACGGGTCTTCAACTTTTTTTATAATTGGGGTAGGCTTTTCAGAAATGTTTGCACTTTTGTTTTGTTGTAAATCAACACTTTCAGATATGACAGGTTCTTTTGGTTCTTTTGGTTCAATAGGTTTATTTTCGCAGTGACATACTGGAAGTTCAGGCTTTTCTTTTTTAATAGGCGGCTCAATCCATTTATTGTTTATCAGAATGTTACAAGAAGAAAGATATTTACAAAATTTCTGTATAAAGTCTTTGAAGTCCTCATATAGAATAACGTTATTCGTATGAGCTGCCCGGTTTCTTATTGAATATAATGAATGACCTGTAACATCTCCTTTTCCTCGTATTTCAACCCCATGCCAAGTACTAGGCCTACCCTCTTTTTTATTGTGCAATAATTCAATTATTTTACCGTAGTGTACAATTATCAGGCTTATGTAATCTGAAACCGAATCAATATCATTAAGATCACTATGTAAATAGTTAACAAACAAATCTATTCCTCTTCTAAACAATATACACACTTTTTCTTTGTCTATTTTTCTTTCTTGTATTATAGAACCATCAGAATACGTCCATGCCCCACTCTTCCACCATAATTTTTCTTCTGTTTTTAGAATACTCAGCGTATCACCAAGCAATCTTAAAAGCATATATTCATCTTTCACAAAATGTGACACAATTTCTTGTAATTTATGGTAATTGTTCAGTGATTCCTTGAAGGAGAAAAAATTGTCCACCCCTTCTTTATTCCAATATGAGTCTGCTCCTATTGCACGTGTTTCAGTATATGTCCAAACTTTATTTGACGACGTTGTTATTAAGACAGGTAGAAAAGGGTATGTTTCCTTTATAGAATGTAATAATTGATAACCGGTCAGCTCTTTCACCGATATAGAATAATTATCTTGGGGGAAAATTCTCATATCCAAAAAAATACATAATGTTGTCTTATGATTGATTTGTAAATACTCAAGTGTTTTAGTACAAAGCTCCTCTTTTGTACTGTAAGACCCTTCTTTTAAGGTCTTTATATATATACTATTCTCTTTGAAAATTTCATTAAATACAACCGACCAACCTTGGTCAGCCATGTCATCAATTAGTAATATATGTTTAAGCTTCTTTGCCTTAAAACAAAAATCTTCTTGCCCATTCTGTTTTGTTATCGCACCTGCGTAAATTTTCTCAACATCAGATATGCCACTTTTTTCTATGTTTTCTTCTTCGATATTATGGTTCTGTATTTTTTCATTAATCTTCGATGACAACTGAAATAATTCATCTTTAATTTGTTTTATATAAACGGTGATTTCTGATATTTCTTTTTTAATATTGTTTTCTCTTTCGATCACTTTTTTTCTCTCTGCTTCGCCTTGTCCTGCATCACTCAATGATTGCCAATAATTTTGGTCGTTAATATTTTTCTGAATCTGTGTTTGTTCCTCCTTACATAAACGCAGCAATTCTTCATATTCAAATATTTCATTCGTTTTATTATAATAATTAGCACTATCCTCTTGTGTGTTACTTTTGATATTTCTCTGAATTTGCGATCTTCTTTCGCTTAATCTTTTCTCATGAATACCTATAATCTCTTCAATGGTCGGCTGAAAGGATTTATATATAAAAAAAGCCAATAAATTGTTTAGTGTTTGTAATTTTTCTTTTACAAGGGTGGGATAGTCTTTATGAAAATTACCGTATTTTCTACACTTATGAGCATCCCACAATGCTTTCATCCCAAACCAATTGGCGTCTTCATGGCGCGTAAACTCTATGTTAAATTGATTTCTAGCATGTGGGAGATATTTTGAATAAATTTGGGACTTAACTAACAGGGGTATACCATCTAAACAATTCAAAACATCAAAACCAGAAAGGATATCTTGATAATAAACATTTTGTGCAAAAATGACAGTATAACTCGGATGATTTCTCAGTATTTGTTCAATAGTTTGAAAACCGGTTAGCACTATAGGCTTCCCTAAGGCATGCTTAATTCGTAACCAAAACACAATCTCCACTCCTAAGCAATCTGATCTGTAGGTATTTTCGAATCCTGCTTCAATGTTAATGATAAAGATGTCAGCATCAGCAATTTCCTTTATTATTTTGTCTGAAACTAAAGCTAACCGTTCTTCCTGCTGACAAATTAAATCAACAAAAGTAACACGAGGATGCGTTTGAGCTAACAGTGTTCTAAGATTTGAATTAGTGTCAATAACTCCGACTTTCATTTATTATCAATTTCAGACCCGGATTAGTTCGTTAATACCCTGTTGGCCAACACATAAGACAATCTATATGTCAACAACGGCAAATCATTTATTTCCACCGGTGTTTCTTCATTCATAATAATATCATTATTTAATGATTTCGGAATTAAGTTTTCATCAGCAAAATTCATATAATATTTCAAAAAGTTTCCAATAATTAATGGATAATTTAATTGGTCTTCTGAATCATTTAAATCCTTTTGATGTTTTTTCAACCGGAACGAAGGATTTAGAAACTGAGAATAAACCAAAATTACGGGATCAGAGATACAAGCTTTGATTTTTTTTATTACTTCAATACCTGACTCCCATTCTGTATGATT
>JAQVAJ010000410.1 GCA_028690885.1 Clostridia bacterium | reverse complement strand
GACCAAACGCGTCATTAATAACCCTGCCAGCATGGCAAGACATAAGCTTAGTAATATGTTCATTTATTTATACCATAGTTATCCCTTCTGCAAAAAATATCGGTATTGTAAACATAATACCCGTATTTGGTTTTTCAAGGCCTCCTGTAACCTGATTAACTATTCTTTTTGCTATTTCTATTTGTTCATCAGGAAGTACCATAAATACTGTCTTACTACTTTCACGTGAAGGATTTATAAATTCTCTTAATGAACCAAATATTGAAGGTGGTTCTATTGATTGTTCACTTATAACTTGTATCATACCAGTAGATTCCAGTACAGTTGCTCCACAGATATTATTCTCCATCATTTCATTGAGTAATTTGCTTAAAAATTCAGTTTTATTCAAAATTATAACTAAAAGTTGCATTATCTCTTCTTTCTGCAAAGCTTACGCCTTGACTACTTTTGATATTCTAACTCTAATATTTAAAATATGCAAGTATTTTATTTTTCACCATAAAGTCTTTTTGATGCTCTTGTCGCTTCAAATTTCACTTTTTGTTCATCAATGGAAGTTAACTCTCTGTTCTGCATCAATATTTCTCCATTTACTAACACTGTATCTACATCTGTTGCTCTTGCACTATATACCAAAACAGAAACAGGATCATGATATGGAGTCATATTAATACTGTCAGTGTTAACAATTATCAGATCAGCTAACATGTCTTTTTTGATAATACCGCAATCATCAAATCCTAAAGCTTTTGATCCGTTTGTTGTAGCCATTTTCAATATCTGTTTAGCACCTATCGCAGAACTGTTATGCTTGTATCCTTTGTGAATAAGTGCTGCAAGATGCATTTCCTTAAACATATCAAGTGTATTATTACTAGCAGCACCATCTGTACCTAGTGCAGGTGTAATACCCATTTCTATCATTTTCGATATATCAGCAAATCCACTGCCTAACAGCATATTAGATGATGGATTATGTACTGGTATAACTTTTCTGTCTCTTAATAAAGCCATATCGTCATCATTCACATGAACTGTGTGAGCAGCTGTTACCTTATTGCTAAGTATTCCTGTTTTTTCACAAACTTGTATAGGTGTTAATCCATATTTTTTTACACAATTTTCTACTTCTGTTTCAGTCTCATGAAGATGAATATGAATAAGTGTATCAGTTTCCTTTGCCATTTGAGCACTTAATACCAGTTCTGGTTCATCAACAAGATATACAGAATGAACTTCTATTGAAGTATTAACTCGACCTTTAAAAGCCTTCTTGTTATTGATTACGAAATTTTTACAATATTCCTCTGCTCCTTGTTTTCCTAATTCTTTAACTTTACTTGATGTAGATACACCATATGAGAGATTCGCTCTAATTCCTGTTTGAGAGATTGCTTCTAATGAAGCTTCATGAATGTAATACATATCAAGATATGATGTAATTCCATTTTTAATCATTTCTGTAATACCAAGCATAGCCCCAGAGTAAACATCATTATAGGTTAGATTAGCCTCAACTGGAAATATTCCTTCACTTAACCATCTTTCCAAAGGAAGGTCATTTGACCTGTTTCTCATAAGAGTCATGGCACAGTGGGTATGAGAGTTGATTAGTCCAGGCATAACTATTTTACCTTTTGCGTTTATTATCCGGTTTGGCAAGAAGAAGAATGGTTCATCTTCTCCAATATATACGATTTTATTATCTTGTATGCAGATAACCTGATTATTCAATATGGTGAATTCATCGTCCATAGTAAGGATATCTGCATTCTTTATCATTGTGTTCATTAGCACCTCGCAAAAAATGGAATATAAATATTATATTCCATTTATGAATTTATTTCCATTAATCTTAAATCATTACTGATATAGTTAAAAAGTTAATCGAAACCTTTTAACAAATCTTCATAGGAATCACGTTTTCTTATAAGCTGAATACTGTTATCAGATTTTATTAAAATTTCAGCTGGTCGCAATCTGTTATTATAATTAGAACTCATAGAATATCCATATGCTCCAGCATCCATAACTCCTATTAAATCTCCTTCTTGAATTTTTGGAAGTTCTCGTTCTTCTACAAGTATATCGCCACTTTCACAAATATTGCCTGTAATACTAACTGTTTCGAAAGGTTTTTCTTTAACCAACTTGTCTTTTCTATATATCTCAATATCGTGAAATGAACCATACATTGCAGGTCGTATAAGAACAGAAAAACCGATATCTGTTCCTATAAATATTTTTTCATAATTATTTTTCTTTGCGTGAACTGTCCCAAGAAGTATTGCAGATTCCGCTACTACAAATCTACCTGGTTCACATCTAAATAAAATATTCTTTTTGTATTTATTTTGCCAGTTTTTTAATACTTCTGTCAATTCAAAACCAAACTTCTCAAGTTCTAATGGTTCCTGACCTTCTTGCTTTCTATACGGAATACCAAAACCTCCTCCAAAATCAATAAATTCGAGGTCCTTGAATTCAAGTGCTGTTTGTAGTAATTCCTTTACTCCTCTTATATATTCCGTTGAAGACATGAATAATGATC
>JAQVAJ010000409.1 GCA_028690885.1 Clostridia bacterium | reverse complement strand
ATTAAATATATCAAAACAAGCAAAAATGGATGCTAATGCCATGAGTGCATTTCTTCCGGCTCTTGCAGTTTATGTTATTCTATTGTCGATTATAGTATTAACTAATTTATTTACTAATGTCTAGAAGCTCAATGAGTGTCTTGTAATCTTTAACATAATAAGTACAAGGAGCAGTATTTATAATGTTATGAGAATCATAATAACAGGAATCTATGTTTGAATTGTTTGCACATTCAATATCAATATCACGATCACCGATAAACAGTGTTTCACTCTTGTCAAGGTTATATTTACTGACAAGATAATCTACAGTCGCACTGCTTGGTTTTAATTCCAGTCCGGAATCCCTGTATAGTATTTCTTCAAAGAATCTTAGATAATCCTTGTCTTCCAAAAATCTGAATACTGATTCGCCTCTGTTGGTAACTATAAAGTTATATCCTTCAATTGATTTAATAATTTTTTCTACTCCGTTAAAAGGTATTGCTTTCTTAACATTCATTTTTTCTTCAGCAAACATGAATTCGCTGACAAGTTTATCAAAATCAAGTAAATGTTTTTTTGATAGTAATTTCAATGTATGAGTGAGTGATTTGTGAAGATTCTTAGAAATATGCCTATTATCTTCTTCAATGTTCTTTTTCTTCAGTACTTCAGTTATAACTAATGATATTTCTCCGTATGTGTCAAAAAGCGTTCCATCAAAGTCCCAGATTATGTGTTTGTATTTCATTATATACCTATTCTTCTCTTTCAATACCTTTCCGATTTATATATAATAGAGTATAACATATGAAAGGAACAAATTCTTAGATGTTTATTAATGAACCAGTAGTTTTAATAGAAGACCAGATAAAAAAAGCCAACGAGCTTTCAGCAGAGATTATAAATGAAGCAAAAAAAGGAGCTATAGCTCATTCTATACTTGAAAAACATGATTTATCAGATAAAAAAGGGAATCTTGAAATGAAGTTTGATGCTATTGCAAGTCATGACATTACTTATGTCAGTATATTGCAGACTGCAGCAGCATGTAATCTTAAAAGATTTAACCTACCCTATGTTCTGACAAACTGTCACAACTCTTTATGTGCAGTTGGAGGGACAATAAATGAAGATGATCATCTTTTCGGACTTTCTGCTGCAAAAAGATATGGCGGAATATATGTCCCAGCTCATATGGCGGTAATACATCAGTATATGAGAGAAATGATGGCACAGTGTGGGCATATGATATTAGGTTCGGACAGCCATACCAGGTACGGGGCTTTGGGAACAATTGCAATTGGAGAAGGCGGCGGAGAACTGGCTAAGCAGCTTTTAGGAAAAACCTATAGCATAAAGTATCCGGAAGTCTGTCTTATCTATTTAAAAGGCCAGCTCAAAAAAGGAGTTGGACCTCACGATGTAGCAATATATATGATAGGAAAATTATTCAAAAAAGCGCTTGTCACTAACAAAATACTGGAATTTGCTGGACCTGGCATAGAAAACCTTTCAATGGATGACAGAATGGGAATTGATGTAATGACTACCGAAACAGCTTGTCTCTCATCTATATGGGTAACTGATGAAATAACAAGGAAGTACTATGAAATACACGGAAGAAAAGATGCATATAAAAAGTTGCAGCCTGCAAAAAAAGCATATTATGATTGTGCTCTTGTTATAGACTTATCAAAAATCGAACCGATGATCGCTCTGCCTTATCATCCTTCAAATGCATATACAATAAGAGAATTTCTAGATAACAGTCTGGATATCCTTCATAATCTGAATCTGGACTCACTTAAAGAATTTGCAGATTCAAAGAAAAAGAGCTTCTTCTCCGGTCAGGGGATTATTGCAGGATGTGCTGGTGGAACATATGAAAACATAATTGAAGCTTCTGAAATACTGGGAAAAGGAGATACTGGAAGTGATCGTTTCTCGTTGTCTGTGTATCCGCAAAGCCAGCCGGTAGCATATGCTCTTAACAAGATAGGGTGCATGAATAAGCTTATGGATGCAGGTGCAGTAATAAAGACTGCATTCTGCGGTCCTTGTTTTGGAGCAGGCGATGTGCCTGCAAATAACACCTTGTCTGTCCGTCATACAACAAGAAATTTTGAGAACCGGGAAGGATCAATACCTAAGAACGGGCAGTCAGCATATGTTGCTTTAATGGATGCAAGGAGCATAGCTGCTACTGCACTAAATAAAGGTTACATAACACCAGGAACGGATGTGGATTATGAAAAATCTATTCCGGAATATGAATTCAATAAAACTATTTACGATAAACGTGTATACTATGGTTATAATAAGCCTGATTATTCTCAAGACCTCATATATGGTCCGAATATTAAACCATGGCCTGAAATTCCAAAATGTCCAGAAAATTTGCTATTAAAGGTTGCAGCAGTTTTAAAAGATGAAGTTACTACAACTGATGAGCTTATTCCATCTGGAGAAACTTCATCATACAGGTCTAACCCTATGGCTTTAGCGGAATTCACATTATCAAGAAAAGCTCCAGATTATGTAATGAATACAAAAATGGCTCTTAAAGAAGAG
>JAQVAJ010000408.1 GCA_028690885.1 Clostridia bacterium | reverse complement strand
CTTCCTGCTTTTGCTGCTGCGACAGATTGATTAAGACCCTTTCCTCCGATTTTAGTTTCAACAGAGGACACATTCTGCGTTTCACCTTCACTAACAATATGTTCCACTTTATATACATAATCGATGTTCATAGAACCGATATTGAGTATGCTCATATCAAAGCCTCCAAACAATATAATGATTAATTACTATAATATCATATATAAATATATTACTAAATCGCAAACAGACTGTTCTGGTCCTATAGCTTTTACCATCTAATCTAGTTTAACAGCTTTATTCTTTCTGTCCACTAAAAGGAATATGACAAATAATATTGGAAATCCTATTGAAGCTAGCAGTCCCGCTTTAAGATCGTTATTAAACACTGATGCTACTTTACCTGTTACATATGGACCTAGAGAACAGCCTAAATCACCTGAAAAGGCCAATAATGCGAATAATGCTGTACCGCCATACCTTATTTGTTTTGATGCTAATGAAAATGTTCCCGGCCACATAATACCGACGGAGAAACCGCATAATGCACAACCAACAAACCCGATAATTGCTGATGAGGATAAAGAAGCCAAAAGATAACCGCTAAGACATAATATGCCGCATATTATCATAAATCTGTTAAGATCCCACTTTTCGCCCTTCTTGGCAAATATAACTCTCGATATTCCCATAAGCACTGCAAAAACCAAAGGACCAGCAAGATCGCCAACTGTTTTTGATACATTGAGTCCCGATTCAGCAAATGCTGAAGCCCACTGGCTCATAGCCTGTTCGCTGGCACCAGCTGTAATCATTAGTATCATCATTAACCAGAACAGCTTATTCTTTAAAAGATCTCTTATCCTTAAATAACCATTTTCTCCTTTATCCAGTTCATAAATTGGTACTTTCAAAAAATATATCGCATTAAAAGAAGGGACCAAAGCCCAGAACAAGGACAGATACTTCCAGTTCTCTATACCAAAAGAAACAAAGAAAACTGTGGACAGCACGACAACCAGCACATGACCCCAGCAGTAAAATGAATGAAGAAGGCTCATAACGCTTTGCTTGTTCTTTGTCGGACAGGCTTCTGCTATAGGAGAGATTATTACTTCTATAATCCCTCCTCCTATTGCATAAATAATAATCGATATGAGTATCCCGCTATATGGGTCGCTCATAATATCAGGCAAAAATGCTAATAGTACTAATCCTACAGTAGAAAAAACGTGAGCTATTACAGCGGATAATCTATACCCTATCTTATCTACAAACTTAGCTCCTATTAAATCAACAGTTATCTGAACCATAAAATTGATTGAAACTAAGAGTGCTATCTTATCAAGTCGTATGTTGTAGCTGCTGTTAAAAGTTAAAAACAGAAGAGGAACAAAATTATTGATAATCGCCTGTACTACATATCCTATGTAGCAGGCATTCAATGTATGTGTATATTTTTTGAAGGAACTGATCATAAGCACCTGTTATCACTAATTATTATTTGCTATTATACCATTAAAATTAAAAAATACCCTCTATAAAATGTATTACTTAAGCACTCTTGATTTTGTTATCTATTTGGCAGATAATTTATGTGTTTCTATATGCATACTTCTATATACAAGAGTGTAGCGAATGTCAACGAAAGGACAATTAAGTAATGCTGAAACTTAACAGAGAAAAACTTACCGATAAAATCTATGCCTGCTGGATTGGCAAAAACATAGGGGGAACCATGGGAGTACCCTATGAGGGAAAGACAGAAATGAATGATATCGAAGGTTATGCTACCCCCAAAGGAGAAGCTTATCCCAATGATGACCTCGACTTGCAGCTGGTCTGGCTCTCTGCTATGGAAGTTCATGGACCTTACCAACTTAATTCCCATGTTCTGGGTGAGCATTGGCTGCGTTGCATTCCTCCTCATTGGAACGAATATGGAATCTGTAAAGCAAACATGGAATGCGGAATCCTTCCTCCTATGTCGGGTGAACTGAATAACCGCTGGAAGCATTCCAATGGCGCATGGATACGTTCTGAAATCTGGGCTTGTTTAGCACCGGGACATCCTGATATAGCAATTAGATATGCTATTGAAGATGCAATGGTGGATCATGGCATGGGTGAAGGAACATATGCTGAATTGTTCACAGCAGCAATGGAAAGTGCAGCTTTTGTTGTACAGGATATAAGGGAACTGATTGATATCGGATTATCTAAAATTCCTGCTGAATGTCGTATAGCAAAAAGTGTACGACTGGTATTGAACGCATATGACAAAAGAATAGACTGGAAAGAAACCAGACAATTGCTGGTGGAAGACAGTTCTGATCTGGGTTGGTTTCAAGCTCCTGCCAATGTAGGATTTGTGGTACTGGGTCTTTTATATGGAAACGGAGATTTTAAAAAAAGTATGATATATGCCATAAATTGTGGTGATGATACCGATTGCACTGGGGCTACTGTTGGCTCATTGCTGGGTATACTCAATGGTACTGCTGGCATTCCAGCCGATTGGCGAGAATACATAGGAGAAAAAATTGTTACCATGGCTGTCAATAAAGCTGCATTTATC
>JAQVAJ010000407.1 GCA_028690885.1 Clostridia bacterium | reverse complement strand
TATCTATTTCTGAGGCTATTTGTTTCCACTACGTCATGTTTTGACGTTCTGCCTGGTTATTTTCGCCCATACCTGGTATTGTTAATACCCAGTTAGAAAAAACCGTTAAAACACTGGTTATGTTGGCAGTAATATTGATTATCGGACTTTTGGTAGATGGGGTAGCATTGTTATTCGAGAAGAATAAATAAGGTACGCCTGCCTAAGCTATTCGTTTTATATTCAAGAAAGATTTGAATTTTCTTGAATAAGTGCTAATTTTACATGTGTCTGTTCCAGAAAGGGTTAGATTGTTTTAATACCTGAACAAAATGTCAGTTTTCCAGACTTATGATATCTCTAATTATATTGATGTATAGTACAATGGCCTGTATACATGACATAAAGACAAAAAATTACAATATGTCTATAATTAAAGGGAGGAAACAATAAAAATTATGAATCAAACTAAAACGAAAGTGCTTCTCGTTCGCTTTGCAAATCAACTGAAAATTATTGAAATACCATATTTCCGAGGTGCTGTCCTCACGGCTTTGGGTAATCAGAAAGATTTGTTGTTCCATAATCATACTGAAGATGGGTTTCGTTATGCTTACCCTCTCATCCAATACAAAAGTATTCAAGGCAAAGCAGGGATTGTCTGCATAGGTGAAGGAACAGAAAGTATCGGTAATTTCTTCACCCATTTACATGAACCTATAAAGATTGGGACCCGCGAGATGTTGCTCGAACTGGAAAACATTAAAAGCAGTACTTCACTTATTCAAGTATGGGATGCCAAATTTTCGTATTCGCTTCGGAAATGGTTGCCCTTGAATCAGGTAAATCGTGATAAATACGAATTTATGAACGATCTTAGGGAACGAGTTCTTTTCTTGGAGAAAATACTTACAGGCAATATACTGTCATTTGCCAAAGGCCTTGGTATTCATTTTGAAAAACAGATAGACTGTGGTATTACCCAAATGCAAGAAAAAGGGGTTATGAGGTATAAGAATATAAATTTCGAAACGTTTGATATTAAGTTTTGGAGTAATGTCTCATTGCCCAATTACATTGGCTTGGGAAAGGGTGTTAGTCATGGATTTGGGACGTGTGTTTTAATAAATGACTTCTGACCCTCAACAAAGAAAAATCTCACAATGAAAATGTATAATGTAATAATATATGGATAATACAAGAGCACATTTATATTTGGCGGCATTGCTGCACGACATCGGCAAATTTTATCAACGGGCGGACAACCGGTGGAATGACGAAAATCAACTATCTTCCTATTCAAGGAAACTGGCAAACGATATTTGTCCGATAAATGATTCCGGGAAATTTGGGTATCAGCACGTTGTGTGGACAAATGAGTTTTTAGAAAGAATGAAACTCAAACTGGAAAAAATCCCAGATTTTAAACTGGATGTTTATGATGAAACGAATTTCAACAATATATTCAATTTTGCGGCGAATCATCACACGCCCAAAACAGAATTACAGGCACTCATATCACTTGCCGATTGGTGGAGTGCTGGCATTGACAGACACATACCAAAAGACGAAAGTAAAATAAAAGCAGGAGAAAGGATATTTACAACCAGAGATCGTTACAAACAAATCCCATTGTATTCGGTTTTCAACACAGTCAACAACGGAACCGGACAAAGCGCTTTCCCTTTACATCCACTTGATTTGACTAATTGTTTCCCGAAAGAGATCAAGCAAGTCAGTGATGGTGAAAGCCAAACAAATTACAAGAAGCTGTGGGATAATTTTATAAAAGAATTTGACAAACTATCAACCGACTCGTTTATAGGATTCTCTGAAAGTTTGCTATATCTACTGAAAAAATATACGTGGTGTATTCCGTCAAACACTATGGATATGGCCAATGTGAGTTTGTATGAACATTTAAAAACTACAGCCGCTTTTGCTGATTGCCTATATTTGTATTATCAAGAAAAACAGAACGATTTCTCGTTTGATAATGTACGAAAACGCATTTCATTGAAAGAACATGTTTGCCCTGTAATTTTACTTGGCGGTGATTTGTCCGGTATTCAGAAATTTATCTATAAGATTGCATCACGTAAGGCAGCTGTATCGCTTAAAGGTAGGTCGTTCTACCTGCAACTTTTGATCGATTCCGCTATTCAACGTATTATTTCACATGAAGATATTGATGTAAATATTGGGAATGTGGTATATTCTTCAGGTGGAAAATTTTATATGCTATTGCCGAATACAAACAAAGTTATTGCCGCTATTGAAGAGTTGAAAATCGAATTTGAGCAAGAATTATGGAATGACCATGCGGGACAATTGCTGCTGAATATGGATTATGTCCCATTTGCCTACCTGAACAATT
Source organism: Clostridia bacterium (assembly GCA_028690885.1). GTDB lineage: Bacteria > Bacillota > Clostridia > DUPQ01 > DUPQ01 > DUPQ01. The sequence goes on along the minus strand of JAQVAJ010000407.1, from coordinate 207 downwards.
CCAACGATCTTTATTTTGATAATCATGCAGGAAAAACGATTGGAGATCTTTGGAAATCCTTGGCGGAAAAACTATCGGCGCTAAAAAATCAGAAATTTAAATCTGTATTGTTGGATGAAAATGCTTTTAACCGAATGTTTAATCCAATAAAATTTGATAAAGGCTCTGAAGTATGTGCTGTTACCGGGATTGAAGCGAAAATCGGAA
>JAQVAJ010000406.1 GCA_028690885.1 Clostridia bacterium | reverse complement strand
CAGTTTATTGACCAGGTCTTTGTTGGCTTTATCTTCCAGGTTCACGGATTTTAGCAAGATCTTCCCTGCGGAAAGTTCCTTAAGGGCGTTGTAAGCCACATCCTCCACCGCCTTACAGGTAACGCAACGCCGTGTATTGTGAAAATAGTAGGCTTTAACCTCGGAGACTACATTATCTTTTTCATTTCCCATGGCTGACAGGGCAATAAAGGAACATGCCAGCAATAAAAGTACTTTCTTCATAATAGTTGTTTATTTAAGGAATTTTTTGATTTCTTCTACGGAGGCAACGCGGCCTTTCAGGACAATTTTACCGTCAACGACCAAAACGGGAGTGGTCATGATCCCGTAATTGAGGATTTCAGCCATATCTTCCACTTTTGTGATGTGGGCGTCAATTTCCTTTTCCGTGACTGCTTTTCTGGTGGCCTCTTCCAGGGCCTTACAACTGGGACAGCCCGTCCCTAAAATCTTGATTTCCATTTTCTTAAATTTTATAGTGTTTAAAAAATATTATAGTGAGATTCTTTTTCGGTTGGCGATCCTGACCAATGTCAACATAACAGGGACTTCTACCAGAACGCCTACCACTGTAACCAATGTGGCTCCGGATTCCATGCCGAACAACACAATCGCAACGGCCACAGCCAGTTCAAAAAAATTGCTTGCCCCGATCATTGCCGCCGGTGCTGCAATGTCATGGCTGATCTTCCATTTCTTAGCCCATCCGTAGGCAATAAAAAAGATAAGGTACGTCTGGATTACAAGAGGTATGGCGATCAGCAGTATACTCACAGGATTATTCAGAATACGGTCTCCCTGAAAAGAAAAAATAATAACCAACGTAAGGAGCAGACCGGCAATGGTAGTTCCTTTAAATTTCTCTAAAAACACGTTTTCAAAATATTCTGAACCCTTGCGTCGAATGACCAGCCTGCGCACAATTACTCCCGCCACCAGCGGAATTACTACAAACAATACTACCGAAAGGATAAGGGTGTTCCAGGGAATGATCACACCTGTTATTCCCAGCAATAAGGTGACAATGGGAATGAAGGCTACCAGAATGATCAAATCGTTAATAGCTACCTGGATCAGGGTATAAGCCGGATTGCCTTTGGTAAGGTAACTCCAGACGAAGACCATTGCCGTACAGGGAGCTGCCCCCAAAAGAACGGCTCCTGCCACATATTCATTGGCAAGCGTTTCGGGAATAAGCGTTTTAAAGATTATGTGAAAAAAAAGCCACGCCAATCCAAACATGGTAAACGGTTTCACCAGCCAATTTACTATAAGTGTTACGGTTAAGCCCTTGGGCATTTTTAATGCATTTACCACACTGGAAAAATCCACTTTCAGCATCATGGGGAAAATCATCACCCAGATGAGAATAGCCACCGGAATGGACACGTTGAAATATTCAAGTTTTCCTAAAAGCAAGGGAGCTGACGGGAACAATTTCCCAATCAGGATCCCTGCTGCTATACACAGGGCGACCCAGATAGTCAAATACTTATCAAAAAAAGAAATGCCTTGAGTCTTTTTCATTTCTCTTACAATTAAAGAGTTGCCACCTTTTTAAGAATTTCTTCCACAATTTCTCCGGAAACAGGCGTTTTTCCTTTTGTGTATCCCAAATCAGTTAACAACACACTTTGGATATTCTCCAGTCCGGTCTTTTGGAGCAGGATTTTCCCACAACTGACAGAACAACCATCCAGTACAAGGATATCGGAATGGGAATAGTAGGGAACAGAATCTCCGGGAAAAGCTCCTATTGCCGCCAAACAATGCATTTTGCGTATACCTTTTTGACTCATTGCCCTGGCAGTTAAATCTGCTATCTGGCCCAGATCGCTGCATCCCGAACAAGAAAAAACAATTTTGTCCATACTCTTATAATTTATATTCAAAACTTAATAACAGATGGTGTTGGTATGTTAAAGTACTGTTTTCAGGATCCCATCCCTGGTAATTCAGTGAAAGATGAATCCCCTTGACAGGACTGTAATGCAGCCCTGTGATATAAGCATTCCCTTTGTTTTCAATGTTGTTGGCCATTACCTTGTCAAAACGGGCAAACAGCTCAATATTGGGGAACAATGAAACACTTCCGAATAATGAAAAACCGTAAATATCCTCACCGGGCCTGTTAAGGTGATTCTTATGATAATTGTATTCTCCTCCCGCCCTGAATATTTTTTTGTGGTGGTATCCTATAAAGCCGGAAAACAATTGTTGGTCCGCAGGTTTAAGGGGATTGTTGGATTGGGTGTAATCATAAAAAAATCTGCCTTGCAATCCTTCCAGGGGGTTAATATCTATACCGGCAGCTAATTTCACATCGCCAAAAAGGTCCTGATCAAAGCGAAATCCTTCGCCATTGGTCAATGCCAGGTCCAAGCCTAAAAATTCGTTTACTTTGAAATAACCAATTATACCCAGGTCTCCGCTGGGTGTTCCAAAATATTTGTCCTGGAATGTCGGGGCCAAATATCGGTAACCCCAAAATTTCTCCTGGGTAATGTAGTGATTCTGAAGAATGCTGCCGGCCTGAATACGT
>JAQVAJ010000405.1 GCA_028690885.1 Clostridia bacterium | reverse complement strand
GCAAGTCCTTCCAGGAGCCTTGACCGAGCCTGCTGCCGGATTAAGGAAGTATTTAGAGGGACAAATCATTCTGAGAAATTAAACTTATTTTTGATAAACCGTGGTCCGGAAATGGGGAGTACCTTCGTGGTTCTTGTGTCTGTCCGCTGTGTTGATTTTTTAAACTTGCCCATAACGGATGGCGGTATGAAAAGTTGCCAATTGCGGGCGATTTTCTGTCAAGTTACACAAGAGTTTAAGCGGGCTACAACCCTTGAATAACCTACTGAAACGGCAATTTTTTATACCGCGTGTTACCGTGCGTTTTTCATTGTTTTATAAATACTTATCCATAAATTCCAATATTTTCTGATTATATAGGTTGAAATTTTTTGTAGGTCCGTCAGGTCCCCCATGAACTGCTTCAGGAACTATCCAAAGTTCTGTATCACCTTTCATTTTTTCGATAATTTTCTTACTCATCCATACTGGTGTTCTATCATCTTTTTCGCCAACGATTAAAAAAGTTGACTTATCAAATTTTGGTGCTAACTCAATTGGATTTAATTCTTCAGGGTAGTCAGACGGTACAATTAGTATCTTTTCTTTAAATTTTTCTATTTTTCTTAGCGTCGGGATAACTTCTTTAAATGAAGTCATTAAGGCTTGACCTACAAAACACTTCACCTCTGGTCTCTTACTTGCGGCTGCCATTGAAAGATAAGCTCCTGTTGACCAACCAATCAATGCAATGCGATTTGAAATAACTTCCGGTTGTTTAATTATTTCTTCGATTACAGAGTTATAATCAATTAACAGCTCGGTATAAACCAAGTAATCTGTATTCATTTCCCATTCGTCGCTTTCTCCAAATCCTCGCCAATCAAAAGTTGCAACATTATATCCTTTAGCAGTATACGCCATTACCATATAATACTGTTGCCAAGACATATTGCTTGCATCTCCATTACAAATAATTATGGTTGGTCGTTTTTGTTCATCAATAGTTTGATACGGTTTAATTCGTGGATTATTCCAAGCATTTTCTCTTTCCGTTTGTGTTAATGAATCCTGGGCAGGATAAAACCATGTTTTTATTTTTAATCCGTCTGGTGTAACAACCTTTATTTCTTTATAAATAAGTCCTAATTTTTCAGGATAGAAACGATATCTCCTGTCAGGTTTTATACTATAAACTGTCAGAAATGGAAATAATATTAATATTACGAAGATTATTCTTTTCATTTGTTCATCCTTTTTAAATGCCCGCCAACGGTGGCGGTATGGCCAGTAAGGGAGTGCGGGCGATTTCCTATCAAGTTACACGAAAAGTTGAAGCGGGCTACAACCCTTCGCATACCACTGAAACCCTTATTGGCTATACCGCGTGTTGGCGTTTCGTTATTTTTTTTCTTCGTTTTCTTTCCTTTTATTTTCTTGCTCTTTTTCAATTTCCGTCAATGGTACATCCAGAAGAGGTGTATGTCTTATTTGTCCAGTTGGCAAATATTGAAGAATCTGACCATATTTGACAGTACCATTTAATCGATTAAGTTTAGATGCCAATAATTGAATATAATCCAATTCAGGTCTTACATTTACCAAACTCAATAGCTCTTGTCCAATTTTTGTAAAAACTAATACTTGTAATTGCTGCTCAGACTTGTTTTCGAGCTTATTTTGTATAACGCAAATATTTCCAATAATAAATACAACTTGTCTCGATGCATTATCAGTTTTCCCTATTTTGAATTGCAAATCATTCGCTGTAATGAAACCCAATTCTTCAAGTAATAGTCTATCATTAAAGTTCAATTTATATTTTTCCTCAAGAACTTTTTCATTTTTAAAATTAAGAATAAATGAAACTCCGCCAGATTTTATACTTAACGAAGCAAATTTCATAAAAACTTGGGCTTCATCTTTTGATAAATTTCTTAGAATATCTAATGTTCTTAAAGAATATGACTTCGGTTTTTTAATCTCTCCAGCTAATATTCTACCCCATAAAATTTGCATTTCATCATTTGAAATATCTTCCGCATAATTAAAAAATCTCGTTGTCCAATCTTCATCAACAGGTTCATCCGATACCGTTGTTTCTGATTCCAGGTTTTCTGCTGCTTTTTGTGTTATACTCTCAATGTTATTTTGTCGTTTCTGCTCTTTGAAATCAATTCTTTGCTGCGTTCTGTCTTCAATGGATAATTCTTTCTGCAATGAATCAGTGTCTAATGACATTAAGCTTAATTTTTCATCGTTAAATCCAATTTGCTTCAAATCTTGTTGATTGTCCCGAATTGCTTGGGATATAACTTTAATCTCATATGCTTTTGCATCAGCAGTCTTACGAATCAGATATGGTTTACTTATAGCTCCAATTCCTTGAGAAACCACTTCTATCAGTTTTTTTAATGGTTCACTAAGTCCTGTTAAATCTTTTATATCCATGATGTTTCAGGTTTTTTATAATGAACGCCAACGGTCGCGTGTATGAAATGTTGGGGATTACGGAGCTGCGTCTGTATCCCCCGTGACAAACCACAATGCGAGACGAACTGTTACTTAACTGATTAACCCCCAATATTTTATACACGTTGTTAGCGG
>JAQVAJ010000404.1 GCA_028690885.1 Clostridia bacterium | reverse complement strand
ATATGGAATGCGACAAGATTTGTGCTTATGAATTTCGATGAGTATGTTGATTTTTCTGATATTAACAGAGGCAACTTTGAAAATCCTGAAAAATGGATATTGACAAGGCTCAATCAGGTTATTAGAGAAGTTACAGATAATATGGAAAAGTTTGAACTTGGAATAGCTCTTCAGAAGATATATGAATTTATTTGGGATGAGTTCTGTGATTGGTATATTGAACTTGTGAAACCAAAACTTTATGACAATCAGAATCCAAAAAGAAAAGAAGCTTTATATGTTTTAAATTATATCTTAACAAATGCAATGAAACTTCTACATCCTTTTATGCCTTTTGTGTCAGAGGAGATTTATCAGAGCCTTGCAGATTCTGAGGAGTCAATTATGATATCAAGCTGGCCTTCAGTGGAAATGATGAATGAATATCCTGAATACGCTGAGGATATGGATGTGATAATGAATTCTATTAAGAGCATAAGGAATAAAAGAGCTGAGCTGAATATTGATGTTAAGATGAAATCCAATATATTTTTTGTATCTGAGGATGAACATACTCAGAATTTATTGCAGCAAGGGGAACAGTACTTTATAAAACTCGCTTCTGCAAAAGCTGTTTCTGTATTCAAAGATGAAAAAGACATACCTGATAATTCAATTTCTATGATTCTTCCTGGATTTAAGATATTTATGCCTTTTAAGGAATTAGTTGACGTTAAAGAAGAGATTCTAAGGCTTGAAAAGGAATATGAAAAAGCTACATCGGAAATGGAAAGAGCAAAAAGCAAACTGGAAAATGAAGCTTTTGTATTAAAAGCTCCTTTTAATCTTGTAGAAGCTGAAAAACAGAAACTTAAGAAGTTTGAGGATTTGGCACAAGATATTAAAAATAGTCTGGAGAACTTAAAATGCATGTGATTGATGCACATTGTGATACTCTGTTAGCAATGTGTGAAAAAAAAGAAAATATGCAATATTCCTATGAATTGGTCAATACCCTTGGATTTCATTATATGCAGTTTTTTGCCATGTTCTGTCCACCATCACTATTAAAAGAAGAGGATGGGTTTGCTAAATCTGAAAAGCTTCTTCAAATAATGATGAATCTTTATCAGAAAATGACAGAGCAATATTCATATAACAAGGTCTTATGCAAAAAGGATATAATTGATTTCGAGAAAAAGAAGGATGATCAAAATCCTTCTTTCTTTTCTTTATTGTCAGCAGAAGGAGTATATCTTTCAAAAAATGACATATCATATATAGATTATTTGTATAAAAACAATGTAAGGTGTCTGTCCCTTACATGGAATCCTTCGAATGAATTTGGTCAAGGAGTAAACGGTGACAGCAAAAAAGGATTAAGTGATCTTGGCATAAGAGCCGTTTCAAGGTGTAATGAACTTGGTATTCTTGTTGATGTGTCTCATGCGAATGATAGGACTTTTTATGATATTGCATCAGTATCAAAAAAACCTTTTGTTGCCACTCATTCAAATAGCAGATATGTTTGTGCTCACAAAAGAAATATGGATGATGACATGTTAAGAACACTTGCAAAAGCTCAAGGAGTTACAGGTATTAACTATTTTAGTGATTTTCTTGTGGAAAAAGAAAAAAACAAAACAGCTGATGTTTTTGATATAATTAAGCATATAGAGTATATAGCAGCTTTAATAGGAGTAAATTATATAGGGTTAGGATCTGATTTTGACGGGATAGACAAAGCAGCTTTAGATGATGTTACAAAGGTTCCAGATATCATAAATATGCTTTTAAAACTCAATTACAAGGAAGATGAAGTCAATAATATCTGTTCAGGTAATTTTATACGAGTATTAAAGGAGGTTTTGCATGATGAATGAAATAACGCCAATAGAATTCAAGGATAATAAGTTAATATTAATAGATCAGAGAAAATTATTTGATTCAGAAGAATTTTTTGTATGCGATTCAATAGAATCGGTTTATTTCTCTATTAAAGAAATGGTAGTTAGAGGAGCGCCTGCAATAGGAGTAACAGCAGGGTATGGTATGTATATAAAAGCGTTATCTATAAATACTGCAGATTTAGACGAATTCAGAATTGAGATGAAAAAAGCAGCAGAGTATCTAGATTCTTCAAGACCGACGGCTGTTAATCTTTCATATGCTACAAAAAGGATTATGTCGGTAGTTAACGAAAACTGGGATGAAGTTGGCGAACTGAAAAATGCACTTTATAAAGAAGCTATTGCAATACATCAAGAAGATATTGATGCTAACAGGAAAATTGGTGAGAATATGCTTTCTCTTCTTAAAAATGCAAAAAGAGTACTTACAGTGTGTAATGCAGGTATTTTAGCGACAACTTCATATGGTACAGCTACATCAGCAATGTACTTAGCTAAGGAGCAGGGCAAGGAACTTATAGTTTATGCATGTGAAACTCGTCCTCGACTTCAAGGAGCAAGACTTACAGCTTATGAGCTTAATAAGAATGGTATTGATGTAACTGTTATAACTGACGGGATGGTTGCACATCTTATGAGTAAAAATATGGTTGATGCTGTAATTGTCGGATGTGACAGGGTAGCATCAAATGGGGATA
>JAQVAJ010000403.1 GCA_028690885.1 Clostridia bacterium | reverse complement strand
GAGAAATTTATGACGCCCGACTGGAAATGGATGGCTGGAATATGCCCAGATTTCAATCTGACTTATGGAAAAACGTAAAATTCGTACGCGCTTCAGGAGGAATTTTGCATACTATGGAGATGGAACCTATATGTGTAAGACATGTCTACAAACCTATAAGCAAATGGAAATCCAATGATGGATGGCTTTTTGATATAGGACAATCTCAGTCCGGCATAGCACATTTTGCTTTGAAAGGTCCAAAGGATAAAAAAATAACCATCAGGTATTCCGATATACTGCATGAAGACAACTCTTTAAATCAGGAAGCCTTATCAAGTTTTAATCAAGACGCACCTTTTCATACAGACATATATATAAAAAGGTCAGATGATGTTGAATATTATCATCCAATATTTGTATATCATGGCTTTCGATATCTGCATATAGAATGTGATTATGAACCGGATATTGATGACATAGAAGTCTGGTCTTTATGTAATGACATAAAGGAAAAGTCACAATTTGAATGTTCCTCTGATACCATAAATGCTATACAGAATCTTTGCATTAAGTCTTCTGAGTCCATGTGTTTCAGCCTAATGGCTTCCGATACTGCAAGAGAGCAGACATCATGGACTGGAGATACTGCTTTATCTGTTGAGCAGATGGCAACAAATTTCTATTGTGAAGCTTTCTTTCGCAACTGGCAGCAGGTTTTAAGGGATGCCCAGTTAAAATCAGGAATAATCCCCTGCATAATCCCTTCTGCCGGTTGGGGATACAACGGTATGAATGGACCTGACTGGAGTCATGCCATTTATGAAGTGCCTTTACAGTTCTACCGTTACAGCGGTGATGTTGAAATGATAAAAGATAATTACGCTGCTTTATCAAAATACTGCGATTATCTGGATGTGATGGCCAATGAAGGGATTGTTAATTACGGACTGGGAGACTGGTGTCCTCCTTTCTTAGGAAAAGCTATTTCGGTTAACATGGAATCTTTCAAGTGTCCGATTGAGGTGTCTGACACAGCATATTATCATTCAACACTAAAAGCAGCACAAACAAGTGCTGAAATATTGAGTATGCATAATGAAGCAGAAGATTTCAAAAAAAGAGCAGAATATGTTAAACAGCAGTTTAGAAAAAACTTCTTTGATAAATCAAACTATTCAGTAAAGGGTAACTGCCAGACAGCTACTGCTATGATGATATTTCATAATCTTGCCAACGAAGATGAAGTTCCCTTTTTAACAGCTAAACTGGTACAGCAGATTAAAGATAATGATTATGCTTTGGATTACGGAATACTTGGAAACAAAGCTGTAATAAACGCTTTAGGTGAAAACGGATATGCTGATCTGGTAATAACAATGCTCACAAGAGATAGTTTCCCAAGCATGAAAAAATGGCTTGATATGGGTGCTACCACTTTGTGGGAATGCTGGAATGGAGGCGGTTCAAGAAATCATCATATGTTCAGCTGCGTGTCAGAGTTCTTCTACAAATACATAGCAGGAATTCAACCTCATGTTTCAGCTAAAGGATATGACAACATACTTTTCAATCCTCCTTTCGATATACAGATTAACAATGCAAGAGCAACTGTAAATACCCCAAACGGAAAGGCATGTATTGACTGGAAGAAGAATAATTTTGAATATCATTTACAGTTAACTGTTCCAGATAATACAAATGCTATTCTTAATCTGCCTTGTATATTTAAAGGACAGGATATCAAATCAGAAATTGTAAGAAACAATCTAAAACCTGAACTAAAAAATGGAACAAGATATTCTGTAAACTTATCTGCTGGAAAGTACTCAGTTAATATTTTAATTAAAGATTAAAAAGCAAAAACCCGGCATAACAGCCGGGTTTGCTATATCAAATATTATGATGAGGTAATCATAAACTTATCTTAACTATATCTCCATCCGCACTTTCTATATCCACCAGTTCAAGTTTTCCATATTTTTTCTTTAATGATCTTAACATCCACATTATACGGGCCAAATCTTTTCTGCTTATACTGAACTTCTCTTTTTCTACCTTGCTTGTAATAGCTTTATGAGCAATTATGGCTGTAAGATTGCTACAAACAAGACTTGTTGGAAGCAATATATTTATATGCTTGTTTTCGTCTTTTGCTTTAATCTTAATGTGCATATCATTCCACCACTATCTCAACCGTATCACCATCAGCGCTTTCAATTTCTACAAGCCTTCCTAAAACACCCTGGTCAACAAGAGTTAGAAGCTGTGCGAAATCTATGCCTTTGAGTGCTTCATTACCTGTAACTGCTGGCATTTTAAGACCCATCTCAAGTCCCATCTTTACTAATGGCATTGGAAGATTTACCTTTACCTTATCTCCATCAGCTGAGTTTACATATATCCTGAACATAAGATCATCAATATTCTTTCTTTTATCTTCAGGCACAAATTCAACATTCTTCTTAGGCGCATCGGATAATAACTCATCTACAGATACTGAAAGCATCTCAGCTATTTTCGGCAGAAGCATAATATCCGGACAGGATATATCGTTTTCCCACTTTGATACCGCCTGTGGTGTTACATTTAACTTTTCTGCCATCTCATCCT
>JAQVAJ010000402.1 GCA_028690885.1 Clostridia bacterium | reverse complement strand
AAAAAATGCTCTTCGGCTGTCTCGCTTACAGATTGTCGCGAATGGTGTTCTTCTGATTTCATAATCAAGAAAAATAGTACTGCAATATAAAAAAAGTGACGTTTTTACAAAATAAAATAACACTTTAATATTACAGGTCCTGCCCGGCCACCTGACTGGCCACCCCGGACACCTGCCGACCGGTGTTTTCAGATTGCCAGGTCTGTCTCGACATCTCCAAGAAGTTTGGTACGAGATCTCATTCTCAAGAGCATAGAATATCCGATCGTCAGAACTCCAACTCGGCCAATATACATAAGGAAAACCAAAATGATCTTGCTCCAGGCAGACAATTCCGCAGTAATGCCCGTAGAAAGACCCACGGTACCCAGTGCGGATCCTGCCTCGAAGATCAGTTGTATGTAACTGATGTCACGCTCCGTTGCGGACAAAAGATAAGATCCAAAAATCAGGACAAAAGAATAGAGCAAAACTGTGGTCAGGGCATTGTCCACCCTGTAGGTCGGGATCCTGTGTTTAAACAGATACGTATCGCGCTGTAGGCTAAGCTTGCTCTTTACGTAGGCAAACACGGCAGATATTGTTGTTGATTTCAGCCCCCCGCCGGTCCCGGATGGGGATGCTCCAAAATACATTATTAGCGTTACTGTCATCAACGATACTGGCAGAAAATCTGCAACGTTCACTGTATTATAGCCAACTGTTGTAAGGGCGGACATCGTTTGGAATACCGAAACCAAAAATCTGTTGAAGAAAGAGAATTGCCTGATACCCGGCTCGAACAAAAACATTTCTGCTGTACCGAATACCGTCAGGATCAGTGTCACCAACACGATCACCTTTGTTGTGAAACTGATCTTGTGCTTCCGTATCCTTATTCGTTTCCAAAGATCGTACATAACAATATATCCCATGGCGCCGGCATAACAAAGGACCATGATGACAAGATTAACTCCTATGTTGGTATCAAACTGAATCAGATTGTCTGGATATATGCTGAATCCGGCTGTGCAGAAGGCAGATACGCTATGAAAAATGGCACTCCAGAGGGGACTGTCCGCTCCGCTTGCCTTAAAAAAGACATATAAAAGCACTGCTCCTACTGTCTCAAAAATAATGGTAAATCCGACAATGTTCAGTACCAGATTATTAATATCGAAACCTCCCGGCACCGAAAACTCGGCCTGAAGCACACGCTTTTTTATCATCGTAAAATGCTTGGTCAGCTTCAGCATTACAAAGGAGCTGACCGTCATATAGCCCAATCCGCCTAACTGTATAAGAAATAGAACTACGATCTGTCCGGCAAGATTATAGTTCGTGGCCAGATCTACCGTTGCAAGTCCTGTAGTGGAAACCGCCGATGCCGCTGTAAACAGGTTATCCAAAAAACCCACAGGTCCTCTTCGCATAAACGGAAGTGTGAGCAAAAGTGTCCCAAAAATAATATACGAAATATAACCCACACACAATCTGAGGTACGGTTGTTCCAATTTAATCCCGAAAGTCAGAATGGTCTCAAAATCGTATTTAAAAAAACGTAGAATTTTTTCACGAAAATTCATAAGTTTCTTTTTCATAGCTCATTAATAGAGATCTGTTCTTAAAGATCTGGAATCAAATATAGATACATTTCACATCCGTTATTCAGGCATATGCAGAAGTTGCCTCAACAGGGAGATGGGATTCCGGTAAGTGTTTTCCGACAATTTCTACCGGGCGGAGATCGATCCGGAGCATATCGGCGTGCAACATTATGAGGAAGCCATCATCCAGGACATTGAGTTCGCGGTCGTCCAGACCGGGCACCCGATCAAAGACGAAAAGATCGATGGGAAGATTACCTGGGTGCATGTGGTTTTAAGGGGGCGTATTTCCCCAATATGGACGGATACCCGGAGTGGAAGGAGATTGCTCTGCTGGTGGCCGGGCTGGATCTGGAAGTAGAGGGGATAGGGGGTGCCAACCGAGCTGAACCCAAAGATAAGAAATAAAGGTGAACCTTTCAACCTTAAGGGAATATGGCGCCGGACTTTTTGAATCCGGTAGAGATGGCTTTGAGAACGGAAAGAACCAGCAATGGCTGCCCATTTTCATCCAATATTTTGATAAGTAAAAAGAAGCTTTGTATCTTCACACCCGGCAACAGACGGAATAGGTGCGTCCCCCGTTGACATAAAGCCCGGAGCTGGTTGGTTCAAGTAATCAATCAGCTTTGTTATTTTATCACAGTCAGCACGTGATCCTAAATTTTTCAAGGAGAATTGAAAGACAGAAGTTTTATATCTTTGATCCCATGAAGAGACGATTGTTGGGCCGCTACGGTGTTTGATAGTCCGTTAAGGTTGTCCAATAATCTCCCCTTTTCGAAAAAAGGCAGAATTGTCAGAGGGTAACGTGGTAGATAAAGCGCAAACCTCTTCGATAAGTCTGCCTTTTTCAATTTCAGTTAACGCATGGTCATAATACTTATTCACCTCATACATGATTGACACGGATGGGGTGGTAAGGCATTTCAAATGATTCCACGGATCAGGTTTGACTAATCCTGGAATCTGATATTGATTAATTTGTGATAGTTACATTAAATCATTTAT
>JAQVAJ010000401.1 GCA_028690885.1 Clostridia bacterium | reverse complement strand
CCAAATGAAAAGATTGAAAAAAACTCAAAAGCTACAAGAAAAATAGGCCTTGGAATAATGGGCTGGGCTGACAGCTTATATGCAATGAGTATTCCATATAACTCTGAAGAAGCTCTTGATTTAGGTTATGAGCTTATGAAATTTATAAATGAAGAATCAAAAAAAGCATCAATGAGCCTTGCTGAAATAAAAGGTGTATTTCCTGCATATGATAAAAGCATATATCCTGCACAGGATATAAAGGTAAGGAATGCAACTACTACAACAATAGCTCCTACAGGAACATTAAGTATAATTGCAGGAGTTTCTAGTGGGATAGAACCGGTCTTTGCAATTTCATATATCAGAAATGTTATGGATAATACTGAAATGGCAGAAGTTAACCCTGTTTTTGAACAGATTGCTAAAGAAAGAGGCTTCTATAGTGAAGAACTTATGAAGGTTATAGCTAAAAAAGGCTCTCTTGCTCATATAGATGAAATACCTGAGGATGTAAAAAAAGTATTTGTCACCAGCCATGATATTGACCCTATATGGCATGTTAAGATGCAGGCTGTTTTTCAGGAACATGTGGATAATGCTGTATCAAAAACTGTTAATTTAAGAAATGAAGCGACACTTGATGATGTAAGAGAGGTCTTCATGCAGGCATATGCTATGGCATGTAAAGGTGTAACCCTATATAGGGATGGAAGCCGTGCTTCTCAGGTATTAAGTGTTTCAAAGCAACCTCCAAAAGAAGAACATACAGCTTATGTTACTCCAAAACCAAGACCGAGAATAACTACCGGGCTTACAGAAAAGTTTAAAACAGGATGTGGAAACCTCTACATAACAGTAAACTATGATGAGAATGGTGAAATATGCGAGATATTCACAAACACAGGCAGAGCAGGCGGATGTCCGTCTCAGTCGGAAGCAACAGCAAGACTAGTATCTCTTGCATTAAGGTCAGGGCTTGACACAAAAGAGATAATTGACCAGTTAAAAGGTATAAGATGCGTATCAACAATCAGACATAAAGATCTTGGTATATTATCTTGTCCTGATGCAATTGGAAGAATGATAGAAAAGGTTGCAAAAATGAATGGCGAGTTAAAAGAAGAAGTTAAAAGGACCATCCCATACATTCAATACGGAAAGGAAAAGGATACACCTGTAGTTAAAAAAGAACAGAAAACAACAGACAGCAGACCTTGTCCTGAATGCGGGAATCCACTGGAAAGTGATGGTGGATGTGTTATTTGCAGGTCTTGCGGGTACTCAAAATGTAACTAACTGTTAAAATCATACAAATAGGTGCACATAAATTTATGGAATATTTTTATAGACATATTTATTTAAAATAGATATAATTAACACAGGTTAACACGAACAGGAGGATCTATACATGGCAAACAAAAAAGAGCATTATGTATTAGCAGTTAGAGATTTAGATAAAGCATTAGCTGATATAGCTTCAGGTAAAGTTAAAATGCCCGTTGATAATTCAAAGTATGCAGAGATTTTTTCGAACATCGTAAGAAGATGTAGTGATCTTGAAGAATTAAACAAATTTATCAGACAGAACAAAATGAAGAAAAACGAATGCATCCATTGGTGGGAAGGCATTCTTGATGACGGATATGAGCTTATTACAGTTCAGTACAATGCTCCTGATGAGAACTTTGTTGAATTAGCAGGAAGCGAAAATCTCATTAAGTACGTTACTTCAGTAAAAGGCTAAGAAAAACAGTTTACAACAGAAAGCATCATTAAACATGGTGCTTTTTTTGTTACGCAATTTTATGCTAATATTTATTGTTGAAGTCATCCATCTGTTTATAGTAACGACTTTCTTTTGAAAAACTCCTAAGTTTCTTAATATTAAATATCCATAAGAAAATTACGAATGGTATAAACACAAATAACCAGTTAATATTTAGCGAAAGTATAAAGTTAAAGGATCCGTGAAGAAGTACAGGATAGAGGATGGATTTAAATCTGTACTTTTTCATTAGAGCGACCGTCGGAGCAAACTTTGATAAGGAAATGTAGTAACCCATTGTTACAGCAAAAAGCATGTGGCCAGGCACTGAGAAAATTCCTCGGTAAAGGGCTATTGAAGGATTTTCTGCTTCAAAATTAATAATGTACATAATATTCTCAACTGCTGCAAATCCTAACGATGCAAAAGCACAATATATGATACCGTCGAGTTTTTCGTTATATGCAGGCTTATGATAAGAAACTACATAAACCGAAGCCCTCTTTAATGATTCCTCAGTAAGGCCAGCAACAATAAATGATGTATACGCAATTCCTATCAGGGTTTCTGGAAAAATATTGAATCTTTCTAGAAATCCTTCTATCAGGATTGCCGGTATACTGATTAAGCATCCTGCAATAAACTGTTTAATAAGAAGTTTAGCCGGTTCTTTGTCATGTCTGTCAACTACCAGAAGAAGTATAATAAGTGCAGCGACTGGTGATAGTGCAGAAAAAATTATTCTAATAATATCAGTCATCAGGCCCCCCTAAAACTTGAAGATTATTCCCACAATTCCTGCAAAGACAATAAATATGATTGGATGTATTCTTCTATAAAATATTCTTGCTA
>JAQVAJ010000400.1 GCA_028690885.1 Clostridia bacterium | reverse complement strand
CGCATTGACGCACTGGTATTCTCCAAAGTCTGCTGCTTGTCCTTCTATTTTTCTTTCTTTATTAAGTTAATAAATTATTTTTCCCAAAACTCTTTACACTAACAAGCAAATTAATAGTAAAGTTAGTTTAACTGTCCTGATATCAGGACAGTGTCTATTTAAGCACTCAAATAATTAACATATATTTCTTACAATTTCATGTAAGTATTCCTATGATTTAATGATTTGCAAACAATAAGTATACTTATTTATAACAACATAATATAAATATATGTTCATATGGACAATTATGTATAAGATATCCTGATTCCAGGCCATGTGCTGCTATTATGACAAAAATGTTAGTCTTTTGGACTCTTTATTGTGTCTGCTTTTTTGCAATTTAACATATAGAGAAAATTTTATTGATTTATGTTATCATATATATATGAGGTATAACACATGAATGAAGACAAAAGATTTGCTGTTTTAATAGATGCGGATAATGTATCTGACAAGTATATAAAATATATTTTTGACGAGCTGGCAAAATCAGGCACAATAACATACAAAAGAATATATGGCGACTGGACAAGACCTGATCTTGGCTCATGGAAGAAGGTATTGCTGGAATACTCAATAACGCCTATACAGCAGTACGGGTATACAACAGGAAAAAATGCTACTGATTCCGCTATGATTATAGATGCAATGGATATTTTGTATAAGGATAATGTTGAAGGATTCTGCATAGTATCCTCTGATTCCGATTTTACAAGACTGGTATCAAGACTTAGAGAAGCTGGTAAGTATGTAGTAGGTATGGGAGAAAAAAAGACTCCTTCCCCGTTTATTGCATCGTGCAACCAGTTCAAATATCTTGAGATACTAGGTCAGGATGAGATACAGGGAAAGCAAAAAGACATGACTGACTCCATAACTCCTTTGGAAAATGTAATTAAAGCTATTGAGGTAATTGCTGAAGATATATCTGATGATGACGGATGGAGCCCTCTTAGTGATATAGGCAATATCCTCTCTAAAAGATTTTCTGACTTTGATGTGAGAAACTATGGATTCAGCAAACTTACTCCTTTGGTTTCATCACTTAAGAAATTTGATGTCAAATCGATTAAAAAGAATAATATAAAACTCATATACATAAAAAAGAGACAAAACGATAATAAATAGATGGATAATTAGGTAATTAAATAATTAAGTAATTAATTAGATAGCATATACATAAAGTTATCAACCCTTGACTGCCAAAGGGTTGTATCTTCATATAATGATTCAGATAATTTGTACTCACTTACTAACAATTCTGCTAGAAAATCAGAATACTGCTTAGCACCATAACAATTAAAATGGAGTATGTCATAAAAATGAGTGGTTCTGTCTATTCTTTCATCAGGATAGATAATGTTATGGTCAGTATATCTTCCATATTCCATATTGCTCATGTCTTTTTCTATTATATCCATATATTCTGATGGAATCCTGTAGTATGAAGGAGCTATAAAATATTCCAACTGTATTTTTTCTTCTTCACACAACTTAGATATTTTATGAAGATAAGATAAATTCAACTTATACTCTTCTTCGTTATAGCTTATACTTCTGTAAACCGGATCGCCTACTATATCAATATTATCTAAGTATGTATATCCTGCCATATTATCCATTCCATATGATGAATATTCTGAGATATCTGTTATCGTATCATCATTGTAATCATATAACGAAAATAGAAGTTCATCCCATGTGTCAGGAATAGCGCCTTCAAAAGTTGCGCTCAGCCTGTTAATGCTTTTTGGCATGTAAAGTATATTGGTTTTTGTATTAGAGTAATATTTGTCATACAAAAGACCTGTTACTTCAACAAATATCACTTTAGGGCTTTGCGTCCTTAATGCTTCTTTTATATAGTAGTATGTAATTGGCATGGTCTGTTCCGGTCCTCCCATTACATATGATGTTATTTTCGCTTTATCATATATAGCTGGCGGAGCTATATCGCAATATATCAATGAGCTTCCAAAGAACATAACATCAATAGAGTTTTTAGGTTCTTTAAAGTAATTTCCCCATGTAGCGCCATATGCCGTCCTCTTATATGGATGAACAGGCTTGTATTGTATAGTGAGTATGAAATCAGTATTTATATGTGATTTTAAAAGTTCAACCTGCTCTTCATTATTCAGCATCGTGTGATATTTAAGAGCTTTTGCATATGCATAATAAAGACTTGCTTTTTCATAACCTTTTTTCAGATTTTCTGATTGTTCATAAATCTGTATTGCTTCATCATAATCTGAGTTTTTCATAAGACTTATCATATTTTCATATTCAATTAAGTTATTATCTATTACTTCTATTGGTTCTTCTAGACTATTTTCGTCAGGTTCTTCTATAGATTCTATATCCGTTTGCTTTGGGATATCAATCAGTGCTTTTTGTTTTTTGAAGTTTGATATTCTTGACCACCATAATGACATATCTTCATTGTCAGTAGCTTCTAAATCAAGGGATTTTAGCATATCTGATAAATATATAGAGAATTTTTCAGCTCCTAATGCGTTGAAATGCATAAGATCAAAAAAGTCTGTTTTAACATTAGATCGGAAGAG
>JAQVAJ010000399.1 GCA_028690885.1 Clostridia bacterium | reverse complement strand
AAATGCTTAAAAAATTCAATAGTCCACAAGATACATATATCTCTATTAACACACATTTTCATAATAAGGATGAAGTAATTTCTAATATGCAAAAACAGGGATTTGATATAGAGATTACTGATAATACCAGCATATTGGTAAAAGGCAATTCATCACCATCATCATCAGATGAATATTCAAAAGGAGCAATAATCGTTCAAGATGAGTTAGCGGTACAAATTGCAAAGCTTCTTAATGTTCAGAATAATATGACTGTACTTGATGCCTGCGCTTCACCCGGCGGCAAAACTATTTATCTTGCAAATACAATGGAAAATACAGGAAACATAACAGCTTGTGACATTGTACAGAGTAGAGTATCCAAAACTGTAGAAAATATAGAAAGATGTGGATTTACTAACATAAGCTGTTTTGTAAAAGATATGACTGAATACTTTCCTGAATATGAAAATGCATTTGACAGGGTTCTTATAGATGCTCCATGTTCCGGTCTTGGTGTTGCTGGCAAGCGTCCTGAAATTAAGTTGAAGTATAAAACATCTGATTCACTAACTAAAACACAGAAAGCTTTAATAAAGACATGCTCACGATATGTAAAAAAAGACGGGTATCTAGTATATGGAACATGTACAATTAACCGACAAGAGAATCAGGATATAGTTGAAGGTTTTTTAAGTGAAAACAATGAATATGGATTTGAAGAAGATTTTTTCGATCAGGGTTTCTATGCTGCGAGACTAATAAGAAAATAGCATTTTTTCAAGTCTGTTGATTTTTTAAGGAGTAAAATATATAATTTGGCTCATGAATAGTCAAAAAACGCATATACTTTCATATACTCATAACGAACTCAAAGACCTTTTTCAACAGTACGGCCTGAAAAGATATCGTGCAATACAGGTTCTTGAATGGGTATACTCAAAAAAAATTTTTGATTTTTCATTAATGAGTAATATAAGTAAAGAAGATATAGCTTTATTAACAGAAAATTTCACACTGGAATTACCTGAAATTGAAAAAAAACTTGTTTCACAAGACGGAACAATAAAATATTTGTTCAGATACTCTGATGGTGCAACAGTGGAAAGCGTTGTAATGGATTATGATTATGGTACTTCAATCTGTGTGTCCAGCCAGTCTGGATGCAAGATGGGATGTGTTTTCTGCGCATCATCCAAAGTACCGTTCAGCCGTAATCTTGAAGGATATGAGATAACAGCACAGATACTTAAAGCTGCATCAGACAGCAATAAGAATATTTCAAGAACAGTTGTTATGGGCATAGGAGAACCTTTTGATAATTACGATAATCTTGTTAATTTTCTGAAGATTATTAACATGAAAGAGGGATTGAATCTAGGAGGAAGACGAATAACCGTATCAACATGTGGCATAGTTCCTAAAATTTATGAATTTGCTGATTTGGGTCTGCAGGTAAACCTTTCAGTTTCTTTGCATGAGGTTACAGACAAAGAAAGAACAGCTATTATGCCTATTAATAAAAAGTATAATATTGAGCAGGTTATAAAGGCTTGTGAATACTATTTTGAAAAAACAAATAGAAGAGTATCTTTTGAATATGCTTTAATATCAGGAAAGAATGATACTGATGAGCATGCTATGCGTTTATGTTCATTATTAAAGAATGTTATGTGTTATGTAAATGTTATTCCAGTCAATCCAATTGATAAAAAATCAGCTCATCAAAACAGCAAGAATCTATCAGGATTTTGTGCTATACTAAAAGAAAACGGCATCCCTGTTACAGTAAGAAGAGAATTAGGAAGGGATATTGATGCCGCGTGTGGACAGCTGAGGAGACAGAATGATAATTAATTACGCTTCATATACTGATATCGGCAAAGTTAGGGAAAATAACGAGGATTATCACATAGTTATTCCATTTGAGGAGCATAACGAATTTGCTGCAGCTGTAGCAGACGGGATGGGCGGACATCTTTTTGGTGAGATAGCAAGTAAAACGGCAATAGATACTTTTGAGAAAAAAATAAGGGACAGACGTTTTAAGAATTGTATTAACATTAAAGATTACTTATATAATGTATGCAAGTTATCAAATAAAGAAATACTTGAGTTCAGCAAAAAACACAATGTTCTTTCTGGGATGGGAACCACTTTAGATGCTATCTATATAAAGGATGACAAAATTCATATAATTCATATAGGGGATTCTAGAATCTATACTATAAGTGGCGATAACATTAAAATGGTTACTAAGGACCATTCCTATGTGCAGCAGTTACTGGATAAGGGAGATATTACGTTTGATGAGTTCAAAAATCATCCTAATAAAAATGTTATAACCAAGGCACTTGGGATTGCAGAAACTCCAGAACCTGATATATTTGAAATACAATTAGATTTTTGTGGTTATTTGTTGTTATGTTCTGACGGTCTTACTAACATGCTTGACGATACGAATATATTGAATATAATTAATCAGGATACTGATTTAGATACGAAAGTGGAAAATCTTGCCGAAAAAGCTAATGAAAACGGCGGAACAGATAATATAACTATTGTACTTATCAAAACCGAAAAGAAGGCGGAGGAATAGAAATGGACCCTGTTATACTGAATAACAGATACGAACTT
>JAQVAJ010000398.1 GCA_028690885.1 Clostridia bacterium | reverse complement strand
TCAGCATATTATCCGTAGCTGGAATTGATGGTGCATGAATGCTTATAACATCAGAATCACACAAAAGTTTTTCAAGCTCAACCTTCTTTGCTCCTAAATTTTCAATATACTCTTTGCTCAGTGTAGGATCATACATTAAAATATCAACATGAAAGTTTTTCAGTAATTTCGCCATATGACGTCCAACAAATCCTCCGCTTATAACTCCCACCGTAATATCATAAAAATCCTTAACAATAGCTTTGTTTTCACCCCATAAACCCTTTGCTGTATCTTTTCCAAGACTATAAAATCCTTTACAGGCAGAAATAGCAAAAGCCAGAGCGGTTTCAGCGACCCCTTCTCCTAAAGCTATTGCAGAACTTGTCACTCGAATTTTACGCTTCAACAATTCATCAGATATTATCGGTTTAACTGAACCTGCAGCATGAAGGACAGCTTTTAAATCAGGACACACGTCAAGAATTTCTTTCGATAAGGAAGGTGTACCCCATGAAGTTATAATTATTTCAGATTCTTTTACAAAATCAATAACATAACCTGAATCTACAAAATCGTCTTTATCATATATAAAAACGTCACCTTGTTTGCCAAGTCTGTTTATATACTTCTCATTAAACACTTTTTCCTGCATTGCTTTATTTACCAGTATTGTGATTTTACCCATTTTAACCTCTTATCAATAGTTGTTTTTACTCATATAGGCTAATTACAAATATATGAATATATTAGTCTTTATAAACAATACCTTGTGAGTGGCTATAAAACTTTTCAAATTCATATCCGTCAAATTTGTCATTATCAGTAAGATTATCAAGATATACTGCCGTTCCATTCAATTCATCCCTGGATTTCTTGCCGCATAGCATTATTTTTGTACAGTTAGTAAGAGTATATATGTCTGAAAAAACATTATTGCGACCTTCCATATAATCGCAAACAGCTTCTAGAAGGGTACGATACAAATCATTGGTATCTATTACAAAACTGAAAGTACCTTTTGTCGTCATAACAGTAATATGGAAAGGCTGCCATTTACCTATATGAGAATAATAAACCCCTCTTATTCCATTTTCATATTCGATACTGTACATTTCACATATGGCATTATCCCCATCTGTTCCTTTTCCGATATATTGACAACTTATTCCCTTTGCTCCTGCAAGTGCTGACATAGCTTCAACTATATGCACAGAATAATTAAATTCATCAACTCCGCTCGTTCCGAATATACTGATTATATCTCCCCGCTCTTCAACAGGTTTTGACAAAAATTCTTTTATTTCCTTTGAATATCTTAATGAAGAAGAACCTAATATCTTTGCTCCTTCTTCAACCAGTTTCTCAATTCTTTCAATATCCTTCATGCTTCCAACAATCGGCTTGTCAATAAATACAGGCTTTCCTTTGCTTATAAATGGCATAGCCTGATCAATATGTTTTTCCCAGTTACAGGACTGCACAAACCCTATGTCCACCAAGTCTGCCATCTTTTCAATTGAATCTGCTCTTGATTTTAAGTTGAACCTATTTATGAACCAGTTTACTTCTTCATCTGACCGGAAACCATCGTTGAAAATATACTCATACCTCATATTAATATTATGAGCTTCAAGATTCGTTGCAAATGCTTTGGGATGTGATACATCAATATTAACTCCGCCTATTTTTATCATAACAAATACCCTTTCAATAACTATCAGTCTATTGAATTATATAACCGAAACAGAAAATTTAATATATGAAAATATTGTCTTCTTGATGATAAATAATTTTATGAAAAACAGTTATTTAAAATTAACTTCCTGTATTTATTTTCTTTTTTTCATATATGAAATGATTATTTATCTAGTAAAATAATGTAAACACAAACTTCACTAATCCCTATAGATAATATATACTACTTGTAGCGAATAAAGATATTCAAAAAGATTTCACATTTATCATGCATATTTTGACATTGAGCAACTATAAGGAACAATTTTTGCATTTGAACACAAGGAACTGTTTCCTATAACATTAAAATTAGTGATAAAGCAGCAAAATACTTTTAGAAGGTGATTAGATGATATATTACACAGCAGATCAACATTTCGGACATTCGAACATTATATATTTATGTAAAAGACCCTTTAAGGACATATCAATAATGGATGAATCATTAATAATGAACTGGAATAATACTGTAACCTCTGAGGATATAGTATACATTCTTGGTGATTTAATTTTCCGAAGCAATAAGCATGCTGCTTACTATATTGAAAAATTAAACGGCTTAAAACATTTAATTTTAGGTAACCATGACCATAGATGGATTAAAAACTGTAACTTGAGCAAATATTTCACATCTGTTTCTGATTATCTGCAAATAAAAGATGGTGAAACCCATATTGCTCTTTGTCATTATCCTATGCTCTCATGGAGTGGTGCAGCACGAGGTTCTCTACATGTTCATGCTCATATACACAATATAAGAGAAGGTCTTGTTTTTGAAACATTGAAGAAAATGGATAATGCTTTAAATGCTGGAGTTGAGGTAAACGGATATAAACCTGTCACACTGGAAGAGTTAATAACCAACAATGTTAAATTCAAAGAATCTGATAACTCTGTATCTTTGTAATAATAG
>JAQVAJ010000397.1 GCA_028690885.1 Clostridia bacterium | reverse complement strand
TATTGTTTGTAATTTTATTCTTCAGGTACTCTTCATGAGAAACACCATCAGGTTTTGAAGTTCTTGTAAATCTTTTTGTGACAGCTATATTTCTTAATACTGGTTCTATAAGGAAATATGGTATACAGAAGTTTATAAAGCCTTCATTTTCGGCTATATGCGCTTTCAATGTAACTATTGCAATAATATCGCTTGGTGCGGCGATTTGTATGTGCTGTCCCATATTTTCCACTCTTTGCAGATTAAGCTTTATATCTGCAAAGCCTTTCCATACATCTATCATCGGCTGTATAAAAATATTCAACACTCTTTTTATTAAATTAATTTCAATTTCTGTATATCCTGAGAATATATTCTGATTGCAGTTACCATCTCCACCTAAAATTAAGTTGATTATACTTTCAACAGCCGAATATGATAATTCTACAGATGCATTATGATCACTTTGATTAACTCTGAAAATTCCAACAAGAGAGGATTTCTGGACTGAGTTTGTGTATTCAAAGAATGTCAGTTCCTCTATGAAAGTGACTTCAAAGAAACAAGTGGTTCTGACAAAATCTGAAACCCTTAAAGATAATAACTTGGCAAAATTGCTAAATATATCTTCAATAGCTCTTACCTGTTCTCTTGTGAATTTATTCGGCCTGCTAAAGTCATAAGGTTTTACCTTTTCTTTTTTGACAAGAACAGGTTCCTCGCTTTTAGTGTTAAGGCTTTGAATTAATTCGTCTATTTCAGCTTGTGATAAAATATCTTTCATTTTGTCCTCTATTGAATAATCAGTTCTAGAAAGAATACATTCTGTATACTATCTATTCCCAAGGCTGTCATAAGTACATATTTAAGCCTTTCTCTTAACATCTGCTGAATATCATCTTTTAGATATTCTTCCTCTGTTGTGTTTCTTAGTACATTTATAATTGTATCTGTAAGAATATAGTTATGTCTTTCTATATATTCCAAATCTGTTTGATCAGTTATCTCCAGCATAAAAGATGCCTGCACGAAACCATTACTATTCTTCATATTAGTTATAAATGTATCTTCAATTACATAGGTATATATAACCTCTTCGATTGTTTCTGTAGGTGACGCGGTTAAGGATGGTTCCTCTGGTTTATAAGCATTGGTGTCTGGAAAGGCAACAAGAATTACCAGTGTCAGTGCCACTGTTAGAAAAACTGTTGCTACTATTATAATTACATTTTTCATTCTTTCACCTCTGCTTTCATAATAACTATATCTGTTCTTCTATTTAACGCCCGTCCTTCCTCGGTGTCATTTGATGCGATAGGGTTGTTTTCCCCATATCCTTTTATTTCTATCTTTTTTGCAGGGAAGAGGTCTTCCTGTTGTATGAAATAAAATACGTTTAGAGCTCTGTATATAGATAGTTCGAAATTATCTCTGTATCTGGCAGTATTTATTGGAATATTATCTGT
This sequence comes from Clostridia bacterium, assembly GCA_028690885.1. Lineage (GTDB taxonomy): Bacteria > Bacillota > Clostridia > DUPQ01 > DUPQ01 > DUPQ01. Next base: position 1,187 of record JAQVAJ010000397.1, on the reverse strand, counting down.
ATTACCTTCAATGACCAGTTTGTCTAAAACACTTTCATATTCTGCTATAACGCCAACTATCTCATATATTATGTCGGCAGCTTCTGTATCTAAATCAGCTATTCCTGATTCAAAAAGTATCTTGTTACCAAAACGTAATATTATTGATTCTTCATTCCTTATAATGTCAACATCCCAGATTCCGCTTTTATAGGTTATCAGTCTCATTAACTCTCCATAAAGCTTTCCAAAGTCCTCGTCAATAGTATTTCCAATTTCTTCGGGAGGAATCTTGGTATCTTCAGGATCTGAAGGAATCTCAGTGTCACTGTTTACTAAGGGAATAGGGTTTCCTCTTTCGACTATTGAATCTATAAGATTAGACTTGTTCTGTGAAGAATCTTTATCCTTTTTTATCGGATTGAATGGCTGTTGTACAGTATTTATACTTACACCCATTCTACCTCTTAGGGATTCGACAATCTGCTGCCACTTGACTGCGTCTATTGTTGAAAAGGAAAAAAGCATTACGAAGAATGTCAGAAGTAAAGACATTACATCACCATATGAAACTATCCAGTCGGCAGCGCCTTCCGGTGGGTCAGGCTTCTTCCTCTTCACTTGATGTGCTCTTCTCCTTTCCGCTCTTAACAATATATGAACCGAGCTTTTCTTTTATAAGATACGGAGACTCTCCAGCTTGTATTGAGAGAACTCCTTCAAGTATCATAGTTTTACATTCAACCTCATTATTGCTAATAAACTTTAATCTGCCTGAAACAGGAATAAAAAAGATGTTTGCCAGCAGAGCACCGTAGAGTGTAGTTATAAGTGCAACAGACATGGAAGCAGCAAGTGTTCCGGTATCTTCAAGTTTTCCAAGCATGTTGATAAGTCCTATAAGAGTTCCTATCATTCCAAAAGCCGGAGCAAGCTTGCCTCCTTGAGTATATATATCCTGTATTAACAAATCCTGTTGTTCTGTTATAGCGATATCGCTTTCAAGGGTATTACGTGCATCTTCAGGACTTGTTCCATCCACAATTAAAAGGATTGATTTTTTAAAGAATTCATCCTTCATTTCATCGGTATATTTCTCAAGAGCAAGCAATCCTTCTTTCTTTGATGCGTAGGCAAGTTCCACAAGTTTATCAAGAATATCTTTTCTGTTCTGAGGTTTGAATTTTATTACCTTAATAAAAGCTTTG
>JAQVAJ010000396.1 GCA_028690885.1 Clostridia bacterium | reverse complement strand
AAATTCGTCAGTATCTTGACTCTCGTAATACTAAAGATTATATTAACAAGTTCGCTACCTATAAGCATTTGAATACAATACAACTCTAAGGTTGCATTACCTAATATGTCAACAACCTTTACTGAAAAGCCCTGAAACGCAATATCAAGCAAGAAAATCAAACCTAGTATACAAGGCAGTGCTACTATGTAGAACATACCGTCAAATGGAATTGTTAGTTTATTTAAATACCCAAATTGGTATACTAACACAATACCTGGTAAAAATAATGTCGCTGCTATCACAAGACGTTGTTTTTTGGACCATAAACCTTCATATTCTGAAAGAAACATTCCTAGAAGAATAACAGGAATGCGCATTAGAAAAATACTGATATCAACTATTCCACTTAAACCATATTCAACTGCGAAGGATAAAGCTACCCACCCTATAATAGATATGGCCAATCTTTTTAAAGGACTGTATTTTGATAAAATGGATTTGCAATATGGAAATGCTACGTACATTAAGAGCAGTGCGGGAATAAACCAAAGAAACGACCCGCCACCATTTTTAAAAAAATCCAAAAAAATAGCAGTTGAGAAAAATTGAGATAAAGACATTTTTCCAATAATTAGAGCGATAACGCAAAATATTAAAAACACAGGATAAACTTTTTTGAATCGTTTAAAAATAAACTTCCATTTAGAAGTCATATCGGACAGTGTCAGTGTATAGGCTGACAGAAAAAAGAACAGATCAACACCAATATATCCAATACTAACAAAAAAGTTCTCAAATCGTCCGGCCAGACTAGCAGATGAGAAAACTGGTATCCATAGGTGGTACACTGCAATAAAAATTGCAGCGACCGCCATGATTTGCTTTTTTGTTTTTAGTATTTGCATAACTAATCAGCGATAAACTCGCTATTAATAGCTAATAAATCGACTGAAACGCTATCTAGAATCGTTGCATCTCCATCATTTACAGCACTTTGAAAGTTATCAATCAACCCTTCAACTATCTCTGCTGAAGACATAACTAGTATTACATAATGCTCTGTATATGCAGTCTGAGTTACCTCTGCAGAAACACAAATCCACTTAAAAGGATTAGCATTATCCAGGATCTTCTGTGCAAGATCAGCAGTATTTCCGTTCTCGCTGTGTATTAACACTAAAGAGTGAGCAGTTGCATTAATTAAAGCATCAGCTTTGTATCCAGTCAGACCTTCTTCATATGGAATAAAAGCAGAATACTCAAAATTCTCATCGGTTAGCTCTGCCGCTTCATATGCTGGAACTTCTACATCCTGGCATATCAAATCAATAATCTGTGCCATTGTTAAATCTGATGGCACATTGGTATCTGATGGTGCAGGAGTTTCTGATGGTATTGTAACATCAGGTCCTTCATTGAAGCACCCTGTTAGCAAAACAAGTAATAGTAGTATAGGTAGTAATTTCTTCATTTTTTTGTTTCCTTTCTTAAGCCAAACTCTTTCTTAGACCGTCATATTGAGATAAAGTTCCAATAAATATATTCTTAATAGAAAACTTTTGTATACTAATTATCAAGTAATCTTTCTACTATAATTTAATTATGATGATTAAATCAACTTTTTACGCAAATTAAAAATGCAGTTAATAGCAACTGCATTTGAAATGAATAAGAATATACTTCTAAGGCTATCTATACTCCCATAAGCAATACAACAAAGAGTAAGTAATCTTATCAGTAAAAATTATTACCAAAACTATTTAACTTCCTGTAATTAATCTTATGGCTGCATTACTCCAAACAGCACAAGCCATGCAAGCACTGTCTTAGCACATAAGCTCAGTATAATATATCCTCTCTCGCCGTGAAGATAATCAGCCCATTTGCCTTTTTTCCTGTATTGTAAAATCATATTAATAGGAAACAGGTTGAAGAACAAGAAATATGTTCCAACTATAGCATACACAAACCATGGTACTTCAGCAGGGTCAGCATTTCCAAATCCGTAAAGAGCTATTACTATCCATGGCCCTAATCCCGCTACAGATCCGAATATAAATGCTGTCCAGTCGGTCTTTTCCCTGTTCTGATTCATCTTCTCCATTAAAAGCCCGAAAAGATTCATGGAAGCATTAAGAAGGAATATTGCTATCAATGCTCCAATATCAAATACTCCGAACAGCACAGCAATCAGTATAATCATAAGTGAGGATGATAAAGCATACTCATACCATCTGAACTGGTTGATATTTTTCTTAAGATCTCTGTTATAAATATCATTTGTTTTCTTTGGCACGCTTATTATAAAATGCGCTAATGCCGAAAGAAAAAGAAAAGCAGACACTAAAATTCCAAATGGCAGTTTGAACAGCTGGTCTGTAGCAGTTACAAGCCTCATTGCCTGAGTATCAAATTTCAAGAAATACGAATAGATAATTGGTGTGAATTCTTTAATATTTGACCAGGTCAGAGACAGTATCAACATCATTAATCCTTGCACAAAATGCAGACATCCCATAAAAAGGTTGAATCTTCTAAGCTTTACAAAAACTGAATTTTCCATATTTTATTACCCCCGTTGATGTAATTATATCTTATTTAAAAAACAAATAAACAAGATTGTGTATTAATAAATTATTCTTGCCATTATTT
>JAQVAJ010000395.1 GCA_028690885.1 Clostridia bacterium | reverse complement strand
TATCACTTATATCCACATAAATACCATCAACTAAAGCTTCAACCTTATCGAATTTATCATTCAGGAAATCCAGTTCGATATCCCGAGGACCCGGATTCTCAGTCGGAATAGGTGTAATAATAGGGGTACCTGTCGGAACAGGTGTAACAACTGTCTCAGTCTGTATAGGAGTTTCTGAAGGTACATCCGTCGGGCTCGGTACGACAGCTGCATCAGTCGCAGCCTCAGTCATTGAAGGAGATGGGGTAGTGATGGCTATGTTCACAGTTTCGCATGATGACAATGTCATCAGCAGTATTAAAGTTATAAGTATTATTCGTGTTTTTTTCATGAACTAGCTCCAATCTTTAATCATTATCGGTTTTATATATAGTCATGCTCAAAGGCTCCGCATCTTGAGTACGTCCTTTTATATATATTTATATAGTTCTGCTAATCCTCGTCATTTTATGTTATAAAATTTTAACACTTAAAACAGACATCAATTTTAATCTATTTGCTTGCATTATATGGAAGCATTGTATATGCAGATGAACTATTTGGCAGTAACCATGGATTCCCCCATGCTTCACAGCCTACGAATGAAAACATGATATATGCATCATGTATCTCTATCCATGTCTCTGTGCCATTATATGATATATTAACATAACCCTTATCATCATCACCTGTTATCCTCCAAACAGTCATACTTATAACTTCTGATTTGTAGTAGAAATCCACTTGTTTCCAAGCATACATGTCAATATCCGGTTTCTTTGTTAATGTCTTTTTATACCTGTTTAATAATGACAATGCAGGTTCAAAAGTGTTCTTGAATATACTGTATGTCTTTTCATTTCCATCTGAGATATCAGTCTGTACTATACAGGAAGCTCTAAGCATTCTGTATAAATAGTATTTATTGGTAAAAGTATCTGATGCTTTATATAGATCCGAACCGATTACAGCATCAATCACCGATTCGATATAAGGTACTTTATATATACCCTTTCCTTCTACTATCACATACTCATATGTTCTTGCAACATCAATCGCAAGCTGTTCTCCTTCTTTTTCAAATACAATCCTGCAATCAGTTTCCAATGCGTCTGCCTTCATGTATTCTGCCCAGTTACACAGTCCAACAGGAGAAAGATATGCATGCCACATTTCTGTAATATCATATTTTTCGTTTTTGTGAATCAGTTCCACCTTATCATATATGTTTAGTTGCAATAAAGGCATGTTCTGAGACAGATATGGTATCCTATAATTACTAACATCATTCAAAACACCCTGTATGTCCTTAATACATGTACTCATCGTAATCCATACTTCATCATCGTTCATTTTTACATGAGCATATAACCCTTTCTGCCAGAGAGATAAACCGTAGATTGTCACTTCAACTTTAACATCTGCGGAATATATATAAGAATAACTACGTATAATCCCGTACATTTTTAAATCATCTGGTTTTTGCTCCAGAGATTCAGTATAATGGTTCGCAATAGCAGATATAATCGTATATTTCTCCTGCCCCCAGTAATAAATATCGTCTGTATTAGTCATTTTTCTTATTAGCAGAACGCTGTCACTCATAATATCATAAACACTAGGTTCAAGAAGAATTGCATTATTCGAAAGCAGGCCTTCTGCTTCCTGAGCAGGTGCAAAAGCTCTGTGGAAGAGTGCTATGTTCGACAAACAATACTCATATAAAACATCATTATGTAGAACATAAAACACATCAAACCCACCAAAGGAATTATGGCTTAGATTTGATGTAGTAGCATAAAACACTTCATTATCTTTAATAAACCTAAAGCAATAGTCGGATTCATCATGTGGCTCTGTCGGTAGGGAGTTGGTTGCTGGCTTGTACCCTATGAGCCATGAAGCACTTATAAACTTTTGAAATGAAGACCAGTATTCGGTAATATCAATAAAATTACCATCTGAAAATACTTCAACTCTGTCGAATTTATCATTCATAAAATCCAGTTCGATTTTCATTGGTATCGGATTCACAGTCGGGGTAGGTGTAATAGAAGGAGTGGCTGTAGTGGTCGAAATGATAGCTGTCTCAGTCGATAATGCAGTGACTGATGCTGTATCTGTAGGACTAGGTATAACAGCTGTTTCAGCTGCAGATTCAATTAATGAAGGAGTCGGTTGAATTGATGTATTCGGTGTATTAGTATCTGTCGGAACAGTACCACAAGATGATAAGGCCAACAGTGATATTAACATTATTAGTATACCTATTACTTTTTTCATATTTTTACTCCAATTTTTATCAATTATTTTGGTTTCAAAAAATACCTAATAAATATCTGTTTTTTAATGACTGTATTGTCAATATACTATCTCCGTTTTATTTAGTCAAGTTTTGTTCATAAAAAGTTAACAAATTCAGGAAAAGTACGCATTTTTCTACTAAACTTACTCTTACACTATATATAATGTAAAAAAGGGGCAAAGGGTGGACAACTTTTTATAGAATATTTTATTTTCATATAAAATATTCTATACAGACTTCATATTCTCAATTTGCTTCTATCTATTTGTCTTAATGACTGTATGTAATGTAATCAATTTCATGGTAAATATGATATCAGATTGAGAAGTAGCGCATAAATATGCTTAAGTTT
>JAQVAJ010000394.1 GCA_028690885.1 Clostridia bacterium | reverse complement strand
AAAAGGCTATATGCAAGCATACAGCCTCTGGCGTCCCGAACAGGAATCGAACCCGCATCTGAGGAACCGGAATCCCCCGTTTTATCCATTAGACTATCGGGACATGAGAGTAATTTTCATTACTCTGTATATTAATATATTAATAGTTATTAACAACATCCATGGCTATATTAGCCCATCTTGTCAATCTTTCTGGTTCGCATTTTACTGTGGATATGTCTTTTAGTATCATTTCAAGATTAACATTATTCTTTCTGGCGGCATCGACAGTCCTTTGAAGATCTCTTCTAATTTCATCTTCATCCAGCGAAGCTGTTGCAACCAGTGCAGGAGTCGGTTTATTGCTCATAATTACTTTTGGTCCGATTTTTTCAGCAAATGCTTCTCTTACTGACCATGGGCTGCAGGATACTTTCTTTAAATGAGGAATAGTAAGCACCAAATCAAGCCTGTCATCTAATCTGTCGCAACATCCGTAATATATCATGCCGAAGTACTCAGCCATTCTTTTAATGTAAGGAAGCTCAAACTCTTCGGTAACTGAGGGAGATACAGATGAGAATAACTGAGCTAAACCGAATGCCCATCCGTTCTTAGTTATTGCTTCTTTTCCCATCCCGCTGTCTGGTAACAGTTCATCTGTGTATATATATGAACAGTGGCAGGTGTTTGCATTAGTATCATAAATTTTCAGTTTGTTCGACTGCTCTATTCCTTTTATAACTGATGTAGTTATACGCTCCATGAAAGCATGAAGTTTTTCCGGTTCATCTACAAGGTCAAAATATATATTCTCAACTCCCATGAACTGAGACAAGTGATCCCATACTCCAAGATGAAACATATTGCCTTCCATCATAACAGGCGCAATACCTTTGAATATTTCTGAAGCAGTCTCATACCTTCTTTTAGTTTCCTCTTCGTCATGAGTAATAACCATATCCTTAATTTTCTTAGCATCTTCTTCTTTAATTAACTGATTTGTATAAACATGAGAACTTACATTACCTGAAGCGTACAAAGATTCTTCTTCTACTTTTAAACCGTAACCTGTATTACTAATTGCCTTTGGTACTCGAATAAAAGGATCTAGTACCATATCTACAGGATAATGCTTGTATTTATATACCTCTCTTTTAAGATAATATTCGACCCTCCTAAATACGGGGTCTTCTACAAAAAGATCTAATTCGTGTTCATTGTTCATTTCATTCCATGGAATCTGATCTATAACAACCATAGGCCTTTCCATTTTGCTTCTATTTAAAGCCTTCCAGAGCCTGATCTTTTCTTTCTGAATCGGCAGTGTTGCATATTCCATATATTGTTTCGCCATCTCCTGCAAGACTGATATTTCTTTTTTAGTAAGTTCCATAATGTTCGCCTTTCTGAGTAAATATATTGGTCAATTAAATTATACCTTAATACTTTCTTTTGTATATGTCAAACGTAAATATTTATGACAGGTATATGTTATCATAAAATATATATTCCGTTTATTTACATTAAATTTGTTTTCATTTTAGTGATTAAAAAATCAGGACTAACCAGTCCTGATAATCTATTTTTTTATTTCTTTCTTTATTACTTACTTGCTTCTTCCTTTATTTCTTTTCTTTCTGCCTATTTATATAAAGGTCCAAAATTGTTGCATGCTCTGTAGTCAGCGCCTTCAAGATCATTAGTGCCGAACGATGACCATGCGCTTGGTCTGTATATCCTGTCATTTTCAATATTGTGCATATTAACAGGTATTCTTAGCATCGAGCATAAGGTTATGAAGCGGTCTCCTACATGTCCGTAAGTAAGCACGCCATGATTAGCTCCCCATTTTGCCATTACTTCATATACGCTGGTAAACGCGCCTTCCCCAGTAAGCCTTGGTGCGAAATATGTAGTAGGCCAGGTAGGATCAGTTCTGTCGTTAAGCATCTCATGAGCTTTTGGGTCTATATCCACTGTCCAACCTTCTGCAATCTGAAGAACAGGCCCTAAACCATCTACGATATTCATTCTCGTCATTGTAACAGGCATTCCTCCCTTTGTAAGGAAGGTTGATGAAAATCCGCCTCCTCTAAAGTATCCAAGATTAGCTGGACCCCACGTGGTGTTATCCAGACATGCCTGAGCTTCCTCTTCAGATATTTCATAGAATGGCTTCATTACAGGTTTTCCGTCTTCTTCACATCTTCCTGTTCCATCCAAAGCTGCAGCTCCAGAGTTTATAAGGTGGATTATGCCATTTTTCGCATATCCTTCTAATGTATGTCCGGTAACTCTCTTAACAGCTTCAGGACTCCAGTATGTTCTTACATCTGCAAATATCTGAGCCGTTCCTGAAGTAAGAAGATGTCCAAAAAGCATTGCTGTTCCATTAAGCCCGTCATTTTCTGTAGCAACTATGTATGGCTGACGTATTCCTGTCCAGTCAAATGAAGAATTGAGGATTGCTTCCATAAAGTCTCCGTTTGGCATAAAGTCTGTCCACTGTCTCTGCCCCTGGAAACCTGCCATAATTGCATTTCTTCCGCATCCTTCTTCTTCAAATCCGTTCTTGTTCAGATAATCGCTTCCTGTCATGATGTCTTTAGTTATAATTGCCATCTTGACACAAGTCTCCCACTCTTTATCTTTCTG
>JAQVAJ010000393.1 GCA_028690885.1 Clostridia bacterium | reverse complement strand
ATGATGGGAGGGTTAAGCAGTATAGATGAGAATTATACAACCTATTTTTTAGCTCAGGACTGGGTCGAAGCGGCTTTGAAAATGCCTATGAATAATGCTCCGGGAGAGGCTTTTGAATACAATACCGGTCTGACACAGCTTTTGTCTGCTGTTATTGAAGAAACATCAGATATGAGTGTTTTGGAATATGCAAATGAATATCTGTTTAGTAAAATAGGGATGAATGTAAACAGATGGGATCATGACGAATTTGGAAGTCATGGCGGAGGATTCGGGCTTTACCTTACAAGTTACGATATGGCCAGATTCGGATATCTGTATATGAATAAAGGTAACTGGGATGGACAGCAGATAATACCTGAACAATGGGTTCTAGATTCTACTGCTAAAAAAATACAGATAAGCGAAACGCAGGATTATGGGTATCTTTTTTCGCTTGAAAAGATAACCGATACAGTTAACGATAAGACATATTCAATGTATCAGGCATATGGTTCAGGAGGGCAGATTATTATGGTGATACCTGAATTGGACTTGCTTATTGTAATATCATGCAATGCTTCAATTTCGCCTACTGTAAAACCTATGACAAGAGATATTATAACTGACTATATACTTCCTTCTGTTTATGTAATTGAGTAAATTGTGTTCTTTTGGCGTTAATAATCTGCTATTTATGCTTTTTCATGATATCATATTATATATCTGTTATTAGTGAATTGAGAATAGAATCTGGAGGTAGAATATGAATATTTATGTAATGGTAGATGCTGAAGGTCTTTGCGGTATATTCAGCAAAGAACAGGTAAGTCCTGAAGGTTCAAGGTACAATGAGTGCAGAGAACATATGACAAGAGAAGTAAATATAGTAGTTGAAGCTCTTAAGGAAGCTGGTGTTGATAGGGTTTATGTAAGAGATGCCCATTCTGCTGGCAATAATGTTTACTGGGATAAATTATCTGATAAAGCATATAGATATATAGTCGGTAACACTGGTACTGACCGTTTCCCAGGCCTTGATGACTGTGATGGTGTTATTCTCTTAGGATATCATGCGATGGCAGGAACAAGAGGAGCTCTTTTAGAGCACTCCATGAGTTCTTCAAGAGTTCAAAATTACTGGATCAATGATATGCCTGCCGGTGAAGTTGCTATTGATGCTGGTATAGCAGGTGATAAGAATATTCCGGTAATCATGGTAAGCGGAGATGATTATTTATGTAAAGAGGTTAAGCAGCTTCTGCCCTGGGCGGTAGCCTGTGAGGTTAAAAAAGCTGCTTCATTATACGGAATCATGACTCCTCCTATGAATGAAGCATTTGATATATTAAGAGAAGGAGTTAAAAGAGCAGTTGATAATATTGATAGGATGAATCCTCTTGTTTTTGACAAGCCAATAACTTTCAAGGTTGAAGTTATGGAAAGATGTCCAATACCTAATTCATATGCAAAGCCATATTTAAAGATTATTGATGGAAGGACATACGAAATAACTGCTGGTAGTATGGAAGAGGCATTATTCAGATCATATTGATATTAAATCCATAAAAATGGCTGACGGATAGTAGTGTTTCGCCTGACTTCATCAACATAAGATTCTTCTGGAAGAGACTGATATATCTGTATCAGTTCTTTTATTCCTAATACATATCCTCCAAAAATCATAAAAGACATTCTGGAAGGATAATTGTTAAAATACTCAACATCTTGTCTGTATGGCCAGATTTCTTTGTTCTTTATATAAGGAATCATGAATTCAATGGCTTTTCTGGCACATCTTCCATCTGTTGTTTTGTATTCCCAGAAGTTATTCTTTTTATCAGAAAGCACATGACATAGAGTTATGAAATTGTCCAATACGAACAATGAATATCCATAGGGCTTTGTTCTTGCCAGTTCTTTGTCGAATCCGCCATCTTTATTCATCTGTACTATTACTTTTTTGAAAAATATTTCACGGCAATGCTCAAGTAATTGGGTGTTTTCTGTAAAAAGAGCAAATACGGCAACCTGGACATAGTAGCATATACCATGGTTATTAGGTTCATTTGACTCATCAAATCCATGTTGGTGAGTAGTCATCCATTCAAGATAATCTTCAAACCATCTAACCATCTTATTGTATATATCATTTGTTAGAGAGTTGCTTTTTTTTAAAACCTCTAAAGCAAAAGGTATGTCCGTTATATGTAAAGTGTCAATAACTCCTATACCTCTTCCTGAGCATATGCCAGGAAGAGCCTGTGCATAGAGAAGATGAGGCATCATTTTTGTATCTTCATTTATGAAAAACACTTTTAGAAGTTCTACTGCTTTCTCAGCATAAATCTCATCTTTGGTATGCATATATGCTCTTGTAAGATGAGAAATTGCTGTTCTTGTCTTTCTAATAGCAAATCTATGATACATAAATGCATCAGGATTACTTTCGCCATCACGTCGTATATATGGAAGTCCATCTTTTTTATCAGGATCTGGCCACCAGTAATCCCCATTGGAATAATATTCATTAATATGAACTTTTCCCATTGGTGATATTACATCTGTGATGGAAAGAGGATGTTGGTTAAGCGCTTCCTGTGCCTTATTCATTGACCATTCAAGATCTATGCTGAAATCGGGTTTTATTAGATATTTTT
>JAQVAJ010000392.1 GCA_028690885.1 Clostridia bacterium | reverse complement strand
AGCTCTTTGGCAGCTCCCCGAGGCTTATCGCAGCCTAATACGTCTTTCATCGCCTCTTACAGTCTAGGCATCCACCATTAGCCCTTAATAGCTTATTAATAAACAGAATTAAATTCTGTCGCATTTTTGATAATATTCTTTGGCTACTATCTTATTAAACATATCCAAATTAACGAATCTAATCATTAACTCTTATATCTTAATAAAAAAGTTGTGTTCTATCTATTTCTAGATAATTAAATTTTTGTTTTTAACTAAATTCTTACGAATTTTAATTAAACGAAAAAATTAAAGACTTTAACATTATATTTTTAAATATCTTTGTTACTTAAAAAGATTTACATCTTTCCAAGGCAACAATTTTGATTCGAAAATCAAATATAAATTCAAAGTATCTTTGAACTTATATTTAACTTTTTATCAAGTTTCTTACAATTATAAACTTCTAAAACTATTTAAAGGTGGTGGAGAATAGCGGGATCGAACCGCTGACCTCCTGCGTGCAAAGCAGGCGCTCTCCCAGCTGAGCTAATTCCCCACACTGAACTAATCTTTTAAGATTATTTAATGGTGGGCCTATCAGGACTTGAACCTGAGACCTCACGATTATCAGTCGAGCGCTCTAGCCAGCTGAGCTATAGGCCCTTAAACCTATTTTAAATAATCTTTATAAACCGAATATAAAATCTTATACTTTTTTTAGTTTCTTAAGTTAAGAAACAAATCTTAACTTAATTCTCTGAAAGGAGGTGATCCAACCGCAGGTTCTCCTACGGTTACCTTGTTACGACTTCACCCCAGTCGCTGAATCCACTGTGGAAGGTAGCTATTTTAGCATCCCCGCTTCGAATGAGTTCAACTCCCATGGTGTGACGGGCGGTGAGTACAAGACCCGGGAACGTATTCACCGTAGCATAGCTGATCTACGATTACTAGCGATTCCAACTTCATGTAGTCGAGTTGCAGACTACAATCCGAACTGGGAGATATTTTTGAGATTTGCTCCACGTCACCGTATTGCGGCTCTTTGTATACCCCATTGTAGCACGTGTGTAGCCCTGGACGTAAGGGCCATGATGACTTGACGTCGTCCTCACCTTCCTCCTACTTGCGTAGGCAGTCTCATTAGAGTTCTCAGCCGAACTGTTAGCAACTAATGACGAGGGTTGCGCTCGTTGCGGGACTTAACCCAACATCTCACGACACGAGCTGACGACAGCCGTGCAGCACCTGTATATAAGTTTCTGCAAGCAGACACCCATCTATCTCTAGATAGTTCTTACTATGTCAAGTCCAGGTAAGGTTCTTCGTGTATCGTCGAATTAAACCACATGCTCCACCGCTTGTGCGGGTCCCCGTCTATTCCTTTGAGTTTTAATCTTGCGACCGTACTCCCCAGGCGGTACACTTAATGTGTTAACTGCATTACTGCAAGGTCAAGTCTCACAACAACTAGTGTACATCGTTTAGGGCGTGGACTACCAGGGTATCTAATCCTGTTTGCTCCCCACGCTTTCGCATCTCAGCGTCAATAATGTTCCAGTAGATCGCCTTCGCAATCGGTATTCCTTCTGATCTCTACGGATTTTACCCCTACACCAGAAATTCCATCTACCTCTCCCACATTCTAGATAAACAGTTTTCAAAGCAGTTCTATAGTTAAGCTATAGGATTTCACTTCAAACTTATTAATCCGCCTACATGCTCTTTACGCCCAGTGATTCCGAGTAACGCTTGCACCCCCCGTATTACCGCGGCTGCTGGCACGGAGTTAGCCGGTGCTTATTCATATAGTACCGTCATTATCTTCTTATATAAAAGGAGTTTACGCACCGAAATGTGTCATCCTCCACGCGGCGTTGCTGCATCAGACTTTCGTCCATTGTGCAATATTCCCCACTGCTGCCTCCCGTAGGAGTCTGGACCGTGTCTCAGTTCCAGTGTGACTGATCATCCTCTCAAACCAGTTAAGTGTCATTGTCTTGGTGAGCCATTACCTCACCAACTAACTGATACTGTACAGGCTGATCCTAGAGCTATAAATATTTCCCTTGCAGACTTCTGTCTTAAAGGCATATAGAGTCTTAGCAGTCGTTTCCAACTGTTATCCTCTTCTCTAGGGCACATTACCTATATATTACTCACCCGTGCGCCACTTAGCTGACAATTATAGCAAGCTATAATCCGTTCTCGTTCGACTTGCATGTGTTAAGCACGCCGCCAGCGTTCACTCTGAGCCAGGATCAAACTCTCCATAAATGAAGTTTTTGAACTTGACTTCTTCTGTATTATTTTACTAATTACAAAATTATCACTCATTGTATAGACAAGTTTCTATGTTTTACCATTTCTATCTTGTTATATGTATATATTTTATATTAACATTTATTCTTATTTTACATCTGTAATAAACAACAGATTTTTACAAGAATTCTATATTCGGTTTATAAAGATTACTTTACAAATTGTTTATAATTATTTTTAAAGATCATCCAGCTTCATCTAACAACGTCTCTCATCTAAACTTTCGTCTGATGCGCTTCAGTCAAATTGGACGGGAATTATAATAGGTTTTTCTCCCTTTGTCAATAGCTTACCCCTTAAATTTCGCTTAAATTTTTGGATTCATCTATCCTTACAGCTTTT
>JAQVAJ010000017.1 GCA_028690885.1 Clostridia bacterium | reverse complement strand
AAAGTCACTAATGAAAATAGATGATAATTTTAGAAAGATTATAATTGTAAAAGGATTTAGAAACCCACTATATAATGATGATGGAATTTTGGTTATCGGTTTGTACAATTTCTTAATGGATGTAAAAATAATCGAACAGTAAATACTTAATAATTAACTAATGAATAAGAGCTAGAAGCTTATACTATCTGAGTGAAGCTGCTAATTGTTTCATGCTGGGTATTGCATGTATTAAAAAATCCTTTTGCGGGCAGTATCCTTCTTTCTGAAAATAGAAGTATCTGTATCTCTTACATCCACCGTTACAGAAACTCTTTACTTCACATGTTTCACACATGGGATTTTTATCTGAATTATCTGTCATGAAGGTCTTAAATCCATCTGATTTGAATATGGTTTCAAAACTACTCTCTTGAACTGTGCCTCCGCAATACTTATCCAGCACATAAAAGTCACAAGGATAAACTGAACCATCTGATTCTATTATAAACTGAGCCTGACAGAATCCCATCATGCCGCACTGTTCAGCTGGATATCCTGCACACATTTTTATTAGGTTATCAAACATTCTTACACTTATATACTTTCCCTGATTATACTTATCGAGCCATATGTCATAGAATGTTTTTAAAAATTCTGCATATGCTTTGTCTTCTAAGGCATAAAGATCATCTGAGTAAGGCATATTCAATGGTGAGAGGCAGGGAATCAGCTGAACATAATCATACCCGTTCTTTTCATACATATTCCATAAAGACTGAGGACGGCGTGCATTGTATTTTGTTACAACTGTAAGTATGTTATATGGCACTTTATGTTTTTTTAACAGCTTTATATTGTTCATAATCCTGTTAAAAGTCCCTTTTTTATTATTATCTTTTCTAAGCTCATCATGGGTTTCTTTTATCCCGTCAAGTGAGACTCCTACTAAAAAATCATTACTTTTAAAGAATCTGCACCATTGTTCATCAATAAGCAGGCCATTTATCTGTATGGTGTATGTGTACTTTATTTTTGAGGTTTTAACTTTTAGTGCATATTCAATAAAATTTTCAAAGAAATCCAGTTTTGCCAGGGTAGGTTCTCCTCCTTGAAAGGAAAATCCTATTTCTCCATTTGTGCAGACTTCCAGAGCCCGGTCAATAATCTTATATGAAGTATCCTGTGGCATTATACCGTATGACTTTATGTTTCTGTTATTGCTTACATCATCATAGAAGCAGTATTTGCAATTCATGTTGCATAGTGAGGACGCAGGTTTTATAAGTACTTGGAAATTTTTTCTCATTTTATATCCTTTTGCTTTCTTGATTCTACCATCAGGATAAACTTGCGTCAAACAGACCGGTTGACAAAGGATGCAGATACTAATAATATAATCATGACTTGGTAAATATGTGGTTTCGAACGGAGGTTTTAAGATGAAAAAGATAATATGCATCTTATTGGCATTATCAATGATACTTACATTATGTTCATGTGATGATAGGCAATATGAAATTAGTGTTGGAGTATATGAAACTGAAGAAGGTATGTCGAGTATAAGATTCTACGAAGATGGGACGTTTACTTTTTTCAATTTATTATCCAGCAGGATAATAACTGGGACTTATGAGGTTCTGAATAACCAGCTTACGCTTACGAAGTATGATGGAACGAATTATGTTTTTACAGTAAAAAGTGACAGGATTGTTTTCCTTTCAACTACAGCAAAGTACTCATATCTGGAAAAAGGTCTGACATATTATCCAGAAAAGATAGATTATGAGAATATGCAGGCAGCTGTATATTACGGTTTTTCCAGTTATGCTCTTTTTACTGATAACGATGTGGTGGTAAAAGAACTGTATGACGGTTACTATAATATGAAGACAGAACTGACTCAAGAGGAGCTGGATTTCTCTTCTGCTTTCTATGTCGAAGTGGGAGATATATCATTTTTTATGGATAAAAATGGCTGTATAAAGTTAAATGATGCTGACTACACTGTAAGAGATACTGCTGATTCCATTAGTTATGAAAGACTAAAACAGATATACAATGACTCAAGTCTTATGATGGGTGAAGACTGAATGTGCTGTATAATGATAATAGAATAAAATCTTTGGAGGTTAATATGAAAAAGACTGTATTTTTCGCATTCAGAGGCAATGAGATGTGCTTTATACATATTCTTCTTAATGCGCTGGAAATGAAGCAAAAGGGTAAAGAAGTGAAGATAGTATTTGAAGGAGAGGCTGTAAGGCTTCCAAAAGTGTTGTCTGACAAGGCAAATCCAATGTATAGGAAGTGTCTGGAGGAAGGAATTATTGACGGTGTTTGCGAAGCATGTTCCAAAACGCTGGGAGCTTATGAGGACAACAAGGCTTTAGGGTTAACTTTTCTTTCAGAACTCAAAGGGCATCCTTCAATCAACAGATATATGGAAGAAGGATTTGAAGTTATACTGATGTAGATTATATTTTTCGTCTTTGAATAAAGAAATTTAAATTTTGTATTGACATAAAAATATAATGAGAGTATAATCCTACTAAAATGGTAGGAATTGATTCAAGAAAGGAGACAGTATCATGATTATAGAATTAGTAATATCAATGGATATGTGTATGTGTTCTATGGACATGCATGCAAAAAAATGCATGAGTGCTGTCTTTTGAGTAAGAACATATCTTAATGATTTATTAAAATAGGTTTATACACATAAAACAAGGAAGCATTCATGGCTTCCTTTTTTTGTATATGAATTTAATAATATTAAGCAAAATTAAAAGGAGGAGTATGAATACTTATTAAGTATCATACGAGGAGAAAATGAAAAACACTAATTACAGATTTGAAACATTACAGGTGCACGCAGGTCAGGAAGAGCCAGATCATTCAACAGGAGCAAGAGCGGTTCCTATATATGCCACGACTTCATATGTTTTCAAGGATACAACAGAAGCAGCTGGGAGATTTGCTCTAACTGAGGGTGGAAATATTTACACAAGGATTATGAATCCTACATCCGATGTGTTTGAAAAGAGGATTGCTGCATTGGAAAACGCAAAAGCTGCATTAGCAGTGGCATCAGGGTCATCGGCTATCTTCTATGCAGTAACCAACATAACAAGAACAGGTGATCATATCATCTCAAGCAAGAGCATATATGGAGGGACATATAATCTGTTCCAGAATACTCTAGCTGATATGGGAATATCGGTGACATTCGTAAACGGAGAGAATATGAATGAATTCGAAGAAGCAATTACTGATAAAACAAAACTCATATTCATCGAATCTTTTGGAAACCCAAACAGCGATGTTATAGATATTGAAGAAGTTGCAAAAATCGCTCATTCAAATAAAATCCCGCTCATAGTCGATAATACATTCGCAACGCCATACCTTTTAAAGCCGATTAATTATGGTGCTGATATTGTAGTCCATTCTGCAACGAAGTTCATTGGAGGTCATGGAACCGTAATCGGAGGTGTAATTGCAGACGGAGGAACTTTCGACTGGGAGTCAAGCGGCAAATTCCCCGGACTCTCAGAGCCGAATTCGTCATATCATGGTATAGTTTTCACAAAAGCAGCAGGGAGCTTAGCATATATAATTAAACTTCGGACAACTCTTTTAAGAGACACAGGGGCTGCAATAAGTCCATTCAACTCATTCCTGCTACTACAGGGACTTGAAACTATATCCTTAAGAGTGGAAAGGCATGTAAGCAACGCCAAAAAGGTAATTGAATATCTTTCAAAACATCCTCAAGTTGAAAGAGTAAATCATCCATCTGTGTCAAAAGGAATCCAGAAGAAGTTGTATAAAAAATATTACCCAAATGATGGCGGTTCTATATTTACATTCGAAATAAAAGGCGGCAAGGAAAAGGCAAGGAAATTTGTTGAATCTTTAGAACTGTTTTCACTTCTTGCAAATGTTGCTGACGTAAAATCGCTTGTCATACACCCAGCATCAACAACCCACTCTCAATTGAGTGAGAACGAATTGTCAGACACCGGCATTACCCAGTCTACAATACGTTTATCCATTGGTACAGAGCATATTGATGATATTTTAGCGGATATAAGCCAAGCTTTTGATGAAGTCAAAGAATAGGAGAAATTGATATGCCTATCAAAGTACCGAATAATATACCTGCAGTACAAATACTGTCAAAAGAAAATATATTTGTAATGACAGACTCAAGAGCCATGACTCAGGATATCCGTCCTTTGAAGATACTTATATTAAATATAATGCCATCAAAGATAGATACTGAAACACAGCTTATACGGTTGCTCGGGAATACTCCTTTACAGGTGGAAATAGAGTTTCTCCATCCAAAAACACATATATCTAAAAGCACTTCAATTGAGCACATTCTAGCTTTTTACAAGACTTTTGAAGATATCAAGGATAAGTTTTATGATGGTATGATTATAACTGGAGCACCGGTGGAACTTCTGGATTTTGAGCAAGTGGATTACTGGGAGGAACTGTGCAGTATACTTGCCTGGTCAGAAACTCATGTCCATTCCAGCTTGTATATATGCTGGGCGGCTCAAGCGGCATTGTACCATTATTATGGGATTGGTAAGTGCAAACTGGACAAAAAAGTATTCGGAGTATTCAATCATGTAATAGAAGATAAGCAGTCGCTACTTTTCAAGGGATTTGATGACGGATTTATGGCACCTCATTCCAGAATGACACAGATTTCGCAAGAAGATCTCGATAAAAAGGATGATTTAGTCATATTGTCCTCTTCCGAAGACGCTGGAATATATGCACTTTCATCAAGAAACGGAAGAAGGTTGTTCATAACAGGGCATCCCGAGTACGACGAGCATACGCTTTTGAAAGAGTATCTGAGAGATAAGGCAAAAGGAATTGATATTAACATACCGAAAAACTATTATCCTAATGATGATGAAACAAAAAACCCTGTGGTAACATGGAGATCACACGCTTATCTTCTTTACTCCAATTGGCTCAACTACTATGTGTATCAGACTACGCCTTATGACCTTAAGAGACTGCCTGAGTATCTTGGCAAAAAAATCTCAGACAGTGAGGAGGAAAAGTTAAAGTCTGCTAATGCTGTCCATAAAGTATTCAAAACAGAAAACAATAAAAAGTATGTTATATTATCAGCTTCTTTAAATAAAATGCAAAGTGAGAAGATATTTGGAGATCTATATGACAACACCTTAAATCCTGAAATTCCAGTTATTGGAACAGACTATAAAGCATATGACGGTATTATTAAAACAAGGAAGATGATCATAGGTCTTTTAGGGTATGGGACTATTGGAAAAGGTGTATATGATATCGTTTTAAAACGGGATGACATGGAAGTGAAATATGTGTTTGATCGCAGGGATATACCAGAACTTGGTAGCAAGTTGACACATGATATAGACGAAATAATCAATGATAACGAGATCGATACAGTTATAGAGCTTATTGGAGGAATGGAACCTGCACGGACTTATATAGAAAGAGCATTGAATAAAGGCAAGAATGTTGTTACAGCAAATAAAATGATGATGGCATCTAATTATTTAAATTTGTCATCTTTAGCTCAAGAAAAAGATACTATGTTGTGTTATACAGCAGCTGTGGGTGGAGCTATCCCTTGGATAATTAATTTAGACAGAGCATCCAGGGTTGATTCTGTTACACAAATATCAGGAATAGTTAATGGTACTACAAACTATATCCTTTCATCAATGCATTCCAAAAAATGGAGTTTCGATTATGCATTAGAACAAGCACAGATGTTTGGATATACAGAATCTGATCCGAGTGCAGATATAGATGGAACAGATATATGCAATAAGGCTATATTATCTGCTAATATAGCTTTTGGTATAGATATATTACATGATGAAGTACCTGTCTTTGGTATAAGATCAGTTAGAGATGAAGATATAGTTAATGCAGAAGCTTTGGGATACAGATTGAAAATTTTTGCAAATGCAATAAAAAAAGGGCAGGATGCATCAATATGGATAGAACCAGTTATGGTTAGTGAAGGGTCAATTGAAGCTGGAGTAAATGATAACTACAATTTAGTGTCATTTCACACTGATGTTACAGGGAAAGAGAGCTTTTACGGTCAAGGTGCAGGACGATATCCGACAGCTTCAAATGTTGTACAGGACTGTGTCGACATAATTTATGGAAGGAAGCTTCTTTACAACGAATCAATGACTCGGGCAAAGATAACAAATGACATAGAATATAAATACTATGTACGATGTAGTACCTCAGATAGCTTTATTAATTCAATCGTAGAAAAAAAAGAAAATGGATACTACATAACAAGATTAGTATCTGTAAGAAGGATGCATGAATGGGCAAAAAGGAAAAAGGAAACAGATAATATTTTCTTTGCCAGCATCAGGAATGAGTAACAATGAAGAAAGAGAAAAAAATTAATATATAGGGAGATGAATCATGAGTAAATATGAAAACATTACACAGACAATAGGAAAAACCCCTTTGGTGAGAATATCAAGATATGAGAAATTACTGGGGTTGCAAGCGGAAATATATGTAAAGCTGGAATCGTTTAATCCTCTTGGGAGTGTAAAAGACAGGATAGCACTTGCTATGATAGAGGATGCTGAGGAAAAAGACTTGCTGAAAGAGGGTTCAGTAATCATAGAACCGACAAGCGGGAATACAGGTATAGGATTAGCTGCTGTAGCGGCTGTAAAGGGATATCGCCTTATTCTTACAATGCCAGAGACAATGAGTGTAGAGAGAAGACAGATTCTGTCTGCTCTCGGAGCAGAAATAGTTCTTACTGAGGGAGCCAAGGGAATGAAGGGAGCTGTACAGAAAGCCAACGAAATAAAGGAAGAAAATCCTGGATATTTTATGCCTTCCCAGTTTGACAATCCGGTAAATCCAGCCATACACAGAAAAACAACAGGTCCTGAAATATGGCAAGACATGGATGGTAGGATTGATGTCTTTGTTTCAGGGATAGGTACAGGAGGTACAATAACAGGAGCTGGCAATTACCTTAAAGAAAAAAAACCGGATGTTGAAATAATTGCTGTCGAACCTGAAGGGTCACCTTTATTATCAAAGGGAACGGTCGGAGCTCATAAGATACAAGGCATCGGAGCAGGGTTTGTACCTGGCGTGCTTGACACTTTGGTATATGGCAGGGTTATAACTGTAGAAAACGAAGAAGCATATGCAGCAAGCAGAAATCTGGTAAAGACAGAAGGTATACTGGTCGGAATATCATCAGGCGCAGCATTGCATGCTGCTTCGAAAATTGCTGCAGAAGAGAAATACACTGGTAAAAAAATAGTAGTCATTCTACCAGATACAGGTGAAAGGTATTTATCAACACAGTTATTCGCTACTGTATAATTCCTCCACCCACTACAGAATCGCCGTCATATATGACTGCTGATTGACCTGGACATATAAATTTCTGAGGTTCATCAAAACAGATACTGATTACATCGGTATCTTTTTGAATTACAGTTGCAGGTTCTGCTGAACGTGAGTATCTGGTTTTTACGAATAAATGCATTGGGTTTTCTATGGTATCTGTTGTTATAAGGTTAATATAGTTAATTTCGAATGTTTTTCTTAGTAAATCATTTTCTGTACCTAATACTATTGTATTACTGGTGCTGTCCTTACTGCATACATACATTCGTCTTCCTGAGCAGATATCCAAACCTCTTCTTTGCCCGATGGTATATCTGTGTATGCCTTTGTGAGTACCTAATACCCTGCCATCATTATCAATGAAGCTTCCTTGTGCGGGCATATGAGATATGTGCTTTTCGATAAATCCTGCATAATCATTGTCGTTTATGAAACAGATATCTTGGCTGTCAGGCTTTTCAGAATTATGTAATTTGTTATCATAAGCTAAAGCTCTGACCTCTTTCTTGTTCATGTTTCCTAATGGGAATAAGGTATGTTTCAATTGTTCTTGGGTCATTGTATAAAGGACATAACTCTGGTCTTTGGATATGTCAATTGCTTTAAGGAGATTATATCTTCCTGTTCTCTCATTATAGATTATCCTTGCATAATGTCCTGTTGCAATATATGGATATCCTATCTGTTGTGCTCGTAGTAGAAATTTATCAAATTTTATATGTCTGTTACATTCAATACATGGATTGGGAGTCAGACCGTAAATATATTTATCTATAAAGTCCTTGATAACCAGAGTTTCGAAAGCATCAGTAAAATTCAAAACATAGTGGGGTATTCCAATCTTGAATGCAACTTTTCTCGCATCCATCGTATCATTATATGAACAGCAGGTTTTACCTTCAGCGGTATCATTTATACTATTCTTAACTAGTTTCAATGTAATACCTATACAATCATTACCTGTATTCTTTAATAAAAATGCAGCGACGGAACTGTCAATTCCTCCGCTCATTGCGATTACTATTTTCTTACTATCATCATTCATGTAACTTCCCACATTTTTTTATAGAGATATCTTACTAAATAAATAGGTTGCATATAAGTAGGATCTATTACTTATGAATTGCAAATATCTTAGCAATTTCTGCACTTGTTGCTGCATCTGCAGCATAAGCATCTGCACCAATTTCATCGCAAAAAGCCTGTGTAACAGGCGCTCCACCAACCATTACTTTAACCTTTTCTCTTAACCCGTTAGCTGTAAGTGCTTTTACTATTTCACCCTGCTGTGACATGGTTGTTGTGAGCAATGCAGATAATGCCACTATGTCAGGTTCATTTTTTTTTACTGCATTTACAAAAGATTCAGCTGAAACATCCACTCCAAGATCTATTACTTCAAAACCATTACCAATAAGCATCATTTTAACCAGATTTTTGCCAATATCATGAAGGTCGCCTTTAACTGTCCCTAACACTACTTTCCCAATTGGTTTTATATCCTCACTGATCATGAGAGGTTTCAATTCTTCAAGGCCTTTTGTAAGAGCTCTTGCTGCGACAAGGACATCAGGTACATATACTTCGTTGTTCTTGAATTTGATGCCAAGCTTGCTCATTCCGTCCAGTAACCCATTATTAAGTATGTCAGAAGCTGAGGTGCCTTCTTTGATTGCTTCTGATACATAAGACACTGTTTCTTTTGCCCGGCCCTTCTGAACCGATTCAGATATTAATTGTAAATTTGACATTGCATTCTCCTTTTCTAGTTATACTAAGTCATACTTTTCTGGGCTGAGTTTTTCACACTGCGGAATCATGAGTTCAGTTAATTCCTGTTCGGTCTTTGGCATATCCTCTATCTCATCATATATTCTGTCAATCCACTCAAGTTCCTTATCATCCAGTTTTAAGGATTTATCATCATAGGCTTTTCTTAAAATGTTTACTGTTACAAGAGCACCTCTTTTTGCTCTGTCATAATAAGTTTCTTCTTTTATCATTTGCTTTGAAATATTCAGCACGACATCAGGTCTTAACACATATGCCTGAGGGTCATGAATACTGTCAGAATCTGCAAGACAGTCTCTTAAAAATAGAGCTTTGTCATTTCCTTTTGAAGAAGCTTCGTTCATTAACCTGCAATCATATGCTAATTGTTCAAAGCATACTGTAGGCGCCATCCCTCCTAAAAGCTTAATGTGTTGAATGGATTCATTGCTCCATAAATCTGCTAAACATGATGCGACATTTCCAACAGGGCTTAAATGTGCACATGCACTTGATTTGCCTTCCATGGATATTGGTATTCCAGAAATTGCTTTTACATAAACTCCTTCGTATCCGCAATCCTTGTGAGGGCCTTTTGCGCCACATTCAATAGCAATAAGGCTTCTTATTGCAGATACTACTCTTACTACTGCTGCGAAAGATTTAGGTATATAGTTTCTGTCTGCAAGGACCATTGCTGTATTGGCAAATCCACATGCAGTATCACCGGATGCTATAGTTCCAGTAGAGTCAGCTACTTTCACTATTTCGGTCCAAAGCTTGCTCATATCCTTACACCCCAGCACTGATAGAGCAAATATTGACTTTGATATATCGCAGAACATGACTGCTTCATCATGTACTTCTTTACCTCCGACCGATTCGATTGCAAGCATATCTGCACCGTTTCTTGCACATCCTTCAAATGTCTTTAACATAGAATCCCAATGACTTCCATGCCACATGTGTTCAAGGTCATTCCCTTCTCTTATATCATTAGGAGTAATTCTTAATGATGCCATAAACCCATATTTGGTTGAGTACTCATTTAAAACATCA
This sequence comes from Clostridia bacterium, assembly GCA_028690885.1. Classification (GTDB taxonomy): domain Bacteria; phylum Bacillota; class Clostridia; order DUPQ01; family DUPQ01; genus DUPQ01. The sequence goes on along the minus strand of JAQVAJ010000017.1, from coordinate 1,801 downwards.
GCTACTGTTCTGCATACATCAATTCCCCATTGCGGATTAAATGTCATTGGGGGCAGTGTCTCGATTTCTGCTACAAAACCTGGAACATATAACTCATGAGCACGTTGGCAGATGCCTGTAGCTATCTCTTTATATATTTCCAGAATCTGTGGCATTGTCTCCTTATTGATAGTCATTGTCGGAAGAGTGAAATTTATCTCAGGATAAAGCATGCCTCCTCCTATTACCATACCGTTTTTAAGTATTACCGGATTTTTAGCTTTTGAATAAACAAAATCTTCTAATGAGTCATAAGTCGTTTTATTAAATGTCCTCATGTGTGTCCTCCATTCTATTGGTATGAGTATATATGATTATTTTTTGCAGATATTGTAGAATTATGTCTTTTTTGATAGAATTTTGTTGTATTCCTATTAACCCGATAGGAATTAGAGGTTATTAAATGTCTGGCTGTAAAAGAGGATGTTATGGAGTATATTAATGCCTTAAGAAATAAAATAGAAGAAGCATTTGACATACCGGTCAGAATAGTCGATTTTAATGATGTAAATTTATCGTTACATTTAAAAGAAAGCTTCTGTAAAGCTTGTCAGGAAAAGCAGATAAGGGAAAATGGATTTGCCAAATGTAATAATCTTATGGAGCAGGCAGTAAAACAATCATATAAATGGGGAGGAAGATATGAATTTATATGTCCTGCAGGATTGACATTTATTGCAGTTTCCATATTTGAAGGAAGTATCATAAAAAAAGGTATTGTGTTCGGTCCTTTCATCATGATAAGTCATGAGGATTTTTTGTCGGATGATTTTAACGGATTATTCAGATACAGCAGAAGAGACATGATAAAGCAACTAAAAGAATTGAAATTTGTATCACCAAATAAGGTTACATCCATATCTGACCTTTTGCTCATGATGATTTCGTATATAGTCATCAGAGAAAATGAGACTTTATCATTTCTCAACCAGACAGCTGATTTCAGTAAAGGGATAATCAAGAGAGTTTACCAAAATGAAGAAAATACAATAGAAGAGGAATATCCCTTTAAAAAGGAAAAACTCCTTCAAAAATATGTCTCACATGGAGATAAATCAAAAGCACAAGCCATCCTCAATGATATATTGGGATATATATATTTTATTTCAATTAAGGATTATTCAATGTTAAAAGCTAGGGTAATCGAACTCATAGTACTGCTGTCCCGTTCTGCGATTGAGGGTGGTGCAGATATAAACAGGGTACTGGGGCTTAACAAGGAGTTTCTTAAAGATATATTGGAAATAGATAATATTGAAGACCTAAGCTCATGGCTGTCTATGCATCTTACAAGATACACAAAACTCGTATTTGCTGTAGCCGACACAAAGCATAATGATACAATCCAAAAGATAATGAAATATGTCAATGCTAATTATATGAATAAGATAACGCTTAATGACATATCTGAACATGTATCTTTCAGCGTTTCGTATATAAGCAGGATATTTAAAGATGAAAAGAAGGTAAACTTAGCAACATATATAAATAATGTAAGAATACGCAATGCCTGCTGCTTGCTTGTTGAAAGCGGATACTCCATTGCGGAGATATCCTACCTCTGCGGTTTTGAAGAACAGAGTTACTTTACTAGAATGTTTAAATCAATGATGAATCTCACCCCAAAGGAATATCGTGAGCAAAGAGGTACAGTAAATATTAAAGAAAGAAAAAACCCTGAAATGTAAGTATCTCAGAGTTTTTGGAGCTGGTGGACGGATTCGAACCCCCGACCTGCTGATTACAAATCAGCTGCTCTACC
>JAQVAJ010000391.1 GCA_028690885.1 Clostridia bacterium | reverse complement strand
ATGCATTTAGTGCAATGAATAAGCTATATCTTGCTACAACATCAAATGGCACGTTACCTACACTTTTTTATATAAATAAAGATGACATAGGTACAGGTAACTTACAGTGGGTTGTTAAAAGATAGTTTGGTTATTGTAATATCTTAGATAAGAAATCTTTAGTCCTCTGATTTTTCGGATTTGAGAAAAATTCTTTTGGATTATTCTCTTCGACTATCATGCCGTCATCCATGAACAATACTCTTGTTCCGACTTCTTTTGCAAAACCCATTTCATGGGTGACGACAACCATAGTCATACCCTCTAAAGCGAGCTGTTTCATTAAATCTAAAACTTCGCCTACCATTTCCGGGTCCAAAGCAGATGTAGGTTCATCAAAAAGCATGACCTCCGGTTCCATTGCTAACGCACGTATGATGGCTACACGCTGTTTCTGTCCGCCTGAAAGCTGAGAAGGATAAGCATATGCTTTATCAGAAAGACCTATCCTTTTTAAAAGGTTTAAAGCCTGTTCTTCTGCTTGTCTTTTTGTTTTACCCTTTAACTTAATTGGACCTATTGTTATATTCTGCATAATAGTAAGATGCGGAAATAAATTGAAGTGCTGAAATACCATCCCCATCTTCATCCTTAATTTATTAACATCACATTTTTTGCCGTTAATCATTTCATCATCTATGTATATCTCTCCTGCAGTTGGAACTTCTAACATATTCAGACAACGTAAAAATGTGCTTTTTCCACTACCTGACGGTCCGACAATAACAACTTTCTCACCTTTTTTGATGTATTGGTCAATACCTTTTAATACTTCAACAGAACCTGATGGTCCGAAACTCTTAAAAAGCTGCTTAACTTCTATCACTTCTACGCATCCTCCTCTCAAGCTTATTCACAAGATGTGTTAAAAGCATTACAATGCTAAGATATATGATTGCAACAGCAATCAGCGGCATGAATGCATCATATGTCCTACTTCTGATATATTCACCGCCTTTTGTAAGATCTGCTAAAGCAATGTATCCGGAAACTGATGTTTCCTTTAATAGTACAATAAATTCATTACCCAGTGCAGGCAGTATGTTTTTAAATGCCTGAGGCAAGACTATATGCCACATCGTTTGTCCATATGTAAAGCCCAAAGATCTGCCTGCTTCCATCTGACCTTCATCAACGCTCATTATCCCTGAACGGACAATTTCAGCCACATAAGCTGCAGAATTGAGCCCGAAAGCAATTACCGCCGCTAGTACCTTATCAATTGCTACAGTGGCAAATACGACATAATATATAATTAACAGCTGAAGTACGACAGGAGTTCCTCTTATTATAGTTATGTATAATTTACAGATTGCATTAAGTACTTTAAGTTTATTGGTCTTATCATAAGTAGTACGAATAATGGCTATTAAAAATCCTAAAAATATCCCTATAATGACTGCAAAGAAAGTTATCTGCAAAGTCACGAAAAGGCCTTTTGTAAGATACTGCCACCTGTCGTCTGTTATAAAGTTGTTTATGAAGCTTATTTTAAAATCGTTTATAAACTTCACTATGAATTCATTCATGGTTTACCTGCTTAAATAAACAGATAAGCCTTAAGTGGAATTATCACTTAAAAGCTTATCTGTCTGAATCTTAATTATTTAGACCTTACTATTATTACCTGTGTTGCTGTTGTATATGAATCAGTGAAATCAACACTTACTAAACGATCTTCTGTAACTGTCATTCCCGCAACGCCTATATCTGCTTTACCTGACTGAACAGCTGCGATTATTGCATCAAAATCCATATCCTCAATAACCAGTTCCATTTTCAAGATATCCGCTACTGCCTGAGCAAGATCCACATCAATACCAACTATTTCTCCGCCTTCAACAAATTCATATGGTTCAAATTGAGCATTAGTTGCCATCTTAAGTTTTCCATTGCTATAATCAGTATTGCTTGAAACATATGGGCTTAAGCCCTTTGTGTCATCTCCGATATAGTTTGCAATTATAGAATCAAGTGTACCATCAGATTTTAACTGGGCAATAGCAGAATTAATTTTTTCTTTTAATTCAGAATTGGATTTTGCTATACTCATAGCATATTCCTCTAACTCAAAAGGTTCTTCCAATATCATCAAATCATCATTTTTTGCAACAAATGCCTTAGCTGGTTCGCTATCTATGATAACACAGTCTACTTTGCCTTGTTTTAAAGCCTGTACAGCATCAGCACCTTTATTAAATCTCTCAAGAGTTGATCCATCTTCTTCATAATCAGAAGCATAAATATCACCAGTTGTACCTAACTGAACGCCTATGACCTTGCCAGGAAGATCATCAATTGAAAATACTGTGTTTGGTGCTACAGGAGTACATCCTGTGAGCATCCCTATTGCAAGTATTGTTGCTAAAATTATCGCTATAACTTTTTTCATAAATCCCATACCCTCCAAAAGTAATTTTCATAAATATACACTTTAATGAATAATTAGTCAATAGCTTTTACAAATAATTTTTATTTTTCTCTTATAATAACAAAAATACTCTATTTAATACCTTACCCATCATTAGTTATTGCATAATATTCATTACTTATGAATAATTTAATAGATAAAAAGAAAAATCACATTAATCAATGTGATTCTTTTTTAATA
>JAQVAJ010000390.1 GCA_028690885.1 Clostridia bacterium | reverse complement strand
CTTAATGATGTTCAGGTTGATACTTACCGTTCATCAGGAGCTGGCGGACAGCATGTAAATAAAACTGATTCTGCAATAAGGCTTACTCATCTGCCTACTGGTATAGTTGTTGCCTGTCAGGACGAAAGAAGCCAGCACAAGAATAAGGATAAAGCATTTAGGATTTTAAGGAGTAAACTATATGATCTTGCTCAGGAAAATCAGGATAAGGAAATTGCTCAAAATAGAAAAAGCCAGGTAGGTACAGGCGACAGAAGTGAGAGGATTAGAACATATAATTTTCCGCAAGGCCGTGTAACAGACCACAGGATAGGACTGACGTTATATAAAATTGATTCCATTATGAATGGTGATCTTGATGAATTGATGGATGCTTTAATAACAGAAGATCAGGCTAGAAAGCTGTCAAATCAGGATGAATAATATAAAGACAAGGCTTTTTAACACTGTAAATGAAGAGAGCCTGAAAGAAAGCGCAGATATAATAAAAGGAGGAGGCATTGTAGCGTTTCCTACTGAAACTGTTTACGGGTTAGGAGCGGATGCTTTGAATCCAAATGCTATTGAAAAGATATTTTTAGCAAAAGGAAGACCCAATGACAATCCATTAATAATACATATTCATAATATATCTGTTTTAGATAAGTATGTTAAGGAAATACCTTCTGTGTTAACAATGCTTTCAAAACTTTATATGCCAGGACCTCTTACTGTTGTTTTAAAAAAGAAAGATATTATTCCAAACAATGTTACAGCAGGGCTGGATACAGTCGCTGTCAGAATTCCGGATAATGAAATCGCATTAAAACTTATTGAATATTCTAATACCCCAATAGCTGCTCCAAGCGCGAATATATCAGGCAGACCAAGTCCTACTATGTATGAGCATGTAGTAAGTGATTTATTTGGAAAGGCAGACGCAATTATAAACGGAGGAAAGACCAGGATAGGACTGGAGTCAACGGTACTTGATCTGACAACAGAAATACCTGTTATCTTAAGACCGGGCGGAGTGTCATATGAGAGTTTGAAACTTATACTTACTGATGTTGAAACAGCTTATTCTTTTGATACAGAAAAACCTAAATCTCCGGGAATGAAGTATAAGCATTATGCTCCTATTGCTGATATGGTTATTGTAAAAGGTAAAACTGATGATGTAGTTAGGAAGATAAATGAAATATCAGATGAAGATTGTGCAGTTTTATGCTGTAAGGAAACATATGAAAGATATATTTCAAATAATAAATTAAGTGCGGGAAGTATTAATGATCCTTTTGAAATAGCATCAAACATATTTCAGTGCTTAAGACTGTTTGATCAGATGAAGATTAAAAAGATTTTTTGTGAATATTTTGAAATGAAAGATATAGGTGAAGCGGTGATGAACAGATTACTTAAAGCTGCTTCACAGAATATAATCAAGGTGTAGTATGTCACAGATTTTAGAAGCATGCATGGTCATATGTTTTGGTATATCATGGCCAATGAACATTATTAAATCATTAAGGTCAAGAACAGCTAAAGGCAAAAGTCTTCTTTTTTTGATACTGGTTCTTCTTGGTTATTGTTGTGCTATAACAGGTAAGATTATTTCTGATTCTGTTAACTGGGTTTTTTGGTTCTATGTAGTCAACCTTGTAATGGTTATAACAGATATAGTTCTTTACTACATAAACAGAAAGGCAGACATAGAAGCGGATGGATATACTCACAATAGGAAATAGTTTTTCGCAGGATATTACGACATATCTTCAGAGAATATCTAACAAAGATATATATGTCCGTAATATATACATACCAGGTTGCAGTCTGGAACAGCATGCGAATAATATTCTAAATGACAATAAAACATATGAATATCAAAAAGATGGAAGAAGGCTTTATATGACAAGCCTAAAAGAAGCTCTTTATAAAAGACAATGGGATATAATAACTTTACAGCAGGTAAGTCACTTAAGCGGGATTGAATCTAGCTATCATCCTTTTCTTGTTGCATTAATACAATACATTGAAGAAAAATGTCCGAATGCAAAACTCATGTTTATTAAGACCTGGCCTTATGAAAAGGGCTGTAGCCATTCTGGTTTTCAAAATTATGATAATAATACTGATACTATGTATAAGGCGATAACTAATGCTGTAGAAAATACATCAAAAAGATATAGTCTTGAAATCATTGATGTTGGAAATACTATATATAACGCATATGTAAAAGCATCTAATGACTCTGATATTGAAAAAATAGAATATTATCGTGACGGATTTCATCTTTCCATTCCGCAAGGAAGATATTTAGCTGCGCTAGCTTTTCATAATCATTTATATGGAAAAGACGGAATTAATTTAAAATACAAGCCTAAAAAAATGACGAAAATTCAGCAGGAGATACTGCTTAATCACATATAAGGGCAATTTGTTTTATCATATGTTCATTGCTAACAGATACTAAATAAGGTATAATTCTATTACCATACTAGACGGGGAGTTAGCGGTGCCTTGTAATCTGCAATCCGCTATAGCAGAGTTGAAATCCCGTCTGAGGGTTAATAGCAGTGGAGCAGCCGCATGTAAGCGGTTATGAGGGCTGGGTCTTGTGCAATCGAAGCTTGTGAACCTCGTCAGGTCTTAGCGGAAGCAGCGATAAATGAGATACTCGG
>JAQVAJ010000389.1 GCA_028690885.1 Clostridia bacterium | reverse complement strand
CGATCTGACGGCTCGGCAACATTCTTTTTTCTGCCGGAATTCATTTTTCTTCTTTTGTACGTCATAAAAAAAAGAAAAATGAAAAAAACAATTTTACCGATCATTGCCCTGATGGGCATTTGCTTGTCCGGGAATGCGCAAAATCTTACTTTTCCGGACATCCCCCGTCAACTTCCCCGGGATCTGACCCTTGATCCGGGTGTTGTACGTTCCTATGAAATGGTCACGGAATATCAGGATTACGATCTGAAAGGAAACTTTCAAAGAAAAACCAGGATCACAGCGGATTATACCAGCGGTTTGGAAAACGGGACGACTGTCCGTTGGAACAATGTATTTATGGCGCAGACTTATGAAGAATATGCGGATTTTTCAATCGGGACAAAACAAGAACTGATGGAAGGGTTTTCATACGCTCCTGCCGGAAACATTGAAAGTAGCACTTTCTTCGACGGCATCCCGGGGGCCGATATCATGCATAAAAACCTGGTCTGGGACATGGTCGGACTGGAAGGTTTTGCCTATTGGTTCTGGGATGAACTGCATCTGAACAAAGAGTACAAAGCGGGGAATTTGAACGCACCTGTGGATCTGGCAGGAGAGGGAACGTTCACCAACAAAGACATCCGGATCCAATGGATAGGAATTACCGTTATTAATGGTGAGATTTGTGCTATAATAAAGTATTATACCATGAACAACCTGCTGGATGTCAAAACCGGCGATATTTCCGTCACAGGCAGAAGTCATTACTGGGGAGAGGTTTACGTGTCATTGCAGGATAAGGAGATTGAGTTCGCAACCCTGTTTGAAGATGTGATCACAGAGGTGGTTATGCCCGGACAACCTGATTTTTCAGGCTATACGGTAAGGTATATCACTTTAACACGGAAATCATGAAATGGAACAACCATAAGGAAAAAGTTTTCTGGATCCTGTATCATGCCGGATTTGTGTTGTTTGCTGCAGGAACCGGCATGTTGATGAAGTACCTTCAGACCGGGGACGCACTCCATCCCACCTGGGTGGTGTCAGTTGGCGTCATCTATATCATGTCCTCATGCATCGGGTATCTGGCTGTATTCATGGTCAGAAAAGCAGAGAAATACGATCATAACAAACTCAAAAAACTTCTCCTTCCCTTACTCGTCCTGTTCTATGCCGCTTCTTACCTGATTGCCAACCTGGCGATCACCCTCGGTGCGCTTGGATGGTTTTTTTATATTGGCAGGGATATGAAAGAATTTTTGCCCCATCTTTTTCAAAATGAATTGAATTTCGGGAAAGGGAGTTTCTTTATCTGGCTCATGGTCTTCACCATCTTTTTCTTTTATTTTCTTTGGAGAAAATCGGTTACACGTGAACAGTCCCTGATGGAGGAGTCTCTCAAATACAGATACAATACCCTCAAGGCACAGATAAATCCCCATTTTCTTTTCAACAGCCTGAATACACTCTCCGAACTCATATACAAAGAACCTTCAGTGGCAGACAATTATTTACAGAAACTGGCATCTGTGTATAGGTACATACTGGATAACGAAGAGAACAGCCTGGTGCCTCTGGAAAACGAACTCGCTTTTGTAGAGGATTATTATAATATGCAGAAAGAAAGGGGGTCGGATAAAATTAAATTAACCGTTGAACTGTATGACAAGGAATCATTTCTGGTCATTCCGGTTTCTATCCAGATGCTTTTGGAGAATGCTCTTAAACATAATGCTGCATCCAAAGATTCCCCTTTGGACATCAGGATTGCAATAAATCATGAATCTATTTCCGTTTCCAACAATATCCAAAGAAAGCAGGTAATGGGTCAATCTACAAAAACAGGCCTTAAGAATCTTGCGGAAAGGGTTCGTCTTATCACGGGAAAAGAAATGGAAATCAGTGAAAAAAACAATACCTTTAAAGTGACAATCCCATTGATATCAGATCGCAAATGAAAGTGCTGATAATAGAAGACGAAAAACATGCTTCCGACAGGCTGGTTAGGTTGCTCCGGGAAGCCGATCCTTCCATTGAGGTATGCAATGTCCTGGGATCTGTTGAATCTTCTGTCAATTGGTTTTTGACAAATCCCAGGCCGGATTTAATTTTCATGGATATTCAACTGGAAGACGGGCTGTGTTTTGAGATATATGATGCCATTGCCTTAGACACACCGGTGATCTTTACCACGGCATACAATGAGTATACGCTTAAAGCCTTTAAGGTAAACAGCGTGGATTACCTGCTGAAACCTGTAGCCACCGATGACCTGAGTCATTCCCTTGAAAAATTCAGTAACTTGCACAGAACGTTTGTCAATGTGGATAATATCGGAGAGATGGTACAGCAGATGATGCCTAAAACCAAGGAACGTTTTTTGATCAGGATAGGAGAACACATTCGTTCCGTTCCGGTCTCTTCCATTCATTGTTTTTTCATTGAAGACAAATGTGTCTTTGCCAATGTGGCTGTCAATAAGAACTATCCGCTTGACTATTCTCTGGAAAGGATCGAAAGCATGATCAATGCAGCTGTGTTTTTCAGGATTAACCGAAATTACATTGTACATTTTGATGCAATAACAGATATGGTGATCTATTCTTCCAACCGGCTGAAGATCTCTGTTGACACCTTGCCGGGTAAGGAACAGCTGATCGTAAGCCGGGAACGA
>JAQVAJ010000388.1 GCA_028690885.1 Clostridia bacterium | reverse complement strand
GCAGGGTCTGATACATATAGCAAGAAGACTTTTTCTGATGAAAGATACACATTATGGAATATGCAGTCTTCATTTCATAATCTTCCAGAAATATCAGGATATATGCAGCTTTTCGGAATTGAATACAGAGCCAGTGATGTCAGTTATGATAAGAATAGCAAATGTCTTTCAATGCAGCTTAAGAATGCTTATCCCAAAGAAGCTAATATCAGTTCATATATTAGAAAACTTTATGTAAGAAATAATGAGCTGATTATAGAAGATGATATTGATTTAAAAGAAGAAGGGGATATTACAGAACATCTGTTGCTTCTGTATGAACCATCAATAAGAGATAATGTTATAACTGTTAAAAATACACAGATAGCTATTGATAATGTTAATGATATAACTTATGAAAAGATATAACATTGAATTATACAGGACTGAATACCAATGTTCCTGAAAGAGGGAATATGGCTAAATCATGGGATTCAGATTTTATGTTCAGAATAAAAGCATCAGCTAAAACAAAAAATGCAACTATTAGGTTTACAATAAACAGGAGGGACTAAATGGCATATGAATGGTATGGACACTTTTCAAATGAAGGAAAAAATTACGTAATTACACAACCGAATACTCCAAGGCACTGGTATAACTATATGTACAATGATGAGTATATAACCTTTTCATCACAGGTAGGTTTTGGAGAAGGTTTTGCTCAGGACAATATGGGACGAAGGGTTCCGTTAGTTATGAACAGAAACTTCTTTTTATGCGAAGACGAGTACTGGTCATTAGCTGGTTTGCCCATAAATTACGGTTATACAGATTATTCATGTACGCATACAGCTGGTTCTACTACCATAAATCTCAGGTATAATGACATATCTTCGTCAGTAAGGATTTTTGTACCGAATAACAAAATGCAGGAGATTTGGACAATATCTTTGAAGAATCATTCAAACAGACGAAGAGAAGTTTCACTAATACCATATGCAAAGACTGATGTAGATTCTCCATATAAGCCGCAAGGATATAATATAGCTACAGGTGATGTATATAAGGAAAAAAACTGCGTATACGGATTCTTTTATCAGGCATTTAATTCCCAAAGAAACCTGCCCATGTATGGGTATATGTCTTCCAGTCAGAAAATATCAGGATTTGACACAAGAAAAACTGCATTTGTAGGTGCATATTCTGATGAGCAAAGACCTGAGGCAATAAATAACAATTTAAAGTGTACGAATAGCAGCTGTTTTGCTGAAAAACTATGTTTTGCACTTCAAAACGACATAGTACTTGAAGCAAACGAACAAAAGACTCTGCATTTTGTTTTAGGAGTTTCCTTTTCAAAAGAAGAAATTGTAACGCCTGAAGATAAGTGGGTTCAACAGCAGTTTCAGGCTATGGAAGACAAATACGAACAGAGGATTAGACAAGTCCAGATTAAGACACCATGGGAGAACTTTGATAATCTTGTTAATGGATGGTTACCATATGCCACGGATATGGGAAGCAGATGGGCAAGAGTCAGACATAACGGATACAGGGACATGAGTCAGGATACAGACTGTTTTTCCGTAATAAATCCCAGTCTTGCATGGGAAAGAATAAAAAGAGTGCTTACATATCAGTACGATAACGGGTATGCTCCCCGTACTATTATTGACGGAGTTTTAAAAGACAGGAATTTTTCTGACAATACAGTATGGCTTACATTTGCAGTGTATGACATAGTCAAGGAACTTGGAGATATAACCATATTGAATGAGCAGGTAAAGTTTAACAACTCCAAACAAGCTTCTGTTTATGAGCATATACGAAGATCCGTAGATTTTCTCTGGAATTTTACGGGACTATACGGTTTAATAAGAATATGGGGTGGAGACTGGAATGACTGCATAAACTATGCAGGTCTGGAGGGAAAAGGAGTGTCTGTATGGCTGTCGATAGCATGGTGTTTAGCTGCTAAGCAAATAGCTGAGTTAAGCGGGATGCTGGGTTTTGATGACTACGAAAAATTATATCAAGAAAGATACCAGATTATGAAAGACAGAATAGACCAGCATGGATGGGACGGACAATACTATATATATGCAAGAACAGATGAGGACATAGTTTTAGGGTCACATACTCAAGAAGAAGGAAAAATTTTCTTAAATCCTCAGATATGGGCAGTTTTTGCAAACTTAAATAAAGATAACAGGCATATAAAATCTATGGATAAAGCCGAAGAGCTTTTGCAGTCAGATGAAGGTATTCTTCTATCAAAACCTCCGTACACAAAACAGTATGACTATATTGGCTCAATGGCTGAAAAACCAGGCGGTATTCAGGATAACGGAGGAGTTTATCTGCATCCTGCAGCATGGAAGCTTGCAGCGGACTCTATATTAAAGAACAATGGAAGGGTAGAGGAAAACCTGAAGAAGATGCTTCCATTTGATAATGACTATTACGAAACGAAAGGTGAACCTTATTGTATGTTTAACTGTTATTATCTTGATTATCACGGTTACAGAAGAGGAACACCCGGACAGTCATGGAGAACCGGTACAAATGCCTGGCTGTTAAAAAGTACTGTTATGTATATATTCGGGCTTCACCCTGAAATGGAAGGATTAAGGCTTGAACCATGTCTTCCTGAATCATGGAGAGAATGTTCTATAACTAAGA
>JAQVAJ010000387.1 GCA_028690885.1 Clostridia bacterium | reverse complement strand
CTTGGGACAAAATAATAGTTGACAAAAGGTATGTTAAACAGTATAATTTCAAAATCTCAAAGAAGGAAAGGAGACCGTCGTATGGCAGATAAAAAGGTTTTAATGACTTATGAGGGTATCAAAGAATTAGAAGAGGAGCTTGCCACTCTTAAAGGCAAAACAAGAATGGAAGTTTCTGATAGGCTTAAAAGCGCTATCTCTTTTGGTGATATCACAGAAAACAGTGAATATGATGAAGCAAAGAATGAACAGGCGCAAGTCGAGGCGAGAATTTCATATCTTGAGAATCTTCTTATGAACGCAGAAGTAATTGATAGCGACAACTTGGATATGACTATTGTTTCTGTGGGTGGAAGAGTTAAGATATTGGACTTGGAATACAATGAAGAAGAAACATATCAGATTGTTGGTCCAACAGAAGCAAATCCTTTTAACATGAGGATATCTTATGAATCGCCAATAGGCAAAGCAATTCTAGGTAAGACTATAGGTGAGACAGTTGAGTTTGAAAGCCCTGCAGGACCTGTAAAAGTTAAGATATTAGAAATATTGCAGTAGTATGACTGTTTAAGTTGTGCTGGAATTATAAATCGGATATAATTAATGGCAGTTCTTTTTTAGAAGAGCTGCTATTTAGTGAAGGAGTAATAAATGGATAAGCAAATTGAAAATACTGAATTGGATCTGAATGAGATTTTAAGGGTTAGAAGAGAAAAACTTGACAATCTAAAAGCTGAGGGAAAAAATCCTTTTGATATAACGCGTTTTGAAAGAGAGTACACTGCAAAAGAAGTGCTTGATGATTTTGATAATCTTCAGGATAAAAATATTGCCATCGCTGGCAGGATAATGGCTAAAAGGATAATGGGGAAAGCCAGTTTCTGCCATATACAAGACGGTTTAGAAAAGATTCAATTGTATGTCAGAATAGACGAGCTTGGAGAAGAATCATATTCAGAATTCAAGAAGTTTGATATAGGCGACATAGTAGGTGTATCAGGTCTGCCCTTTGTTACTCACATGGGAGAAAAATCCATAAGAGTTAAAAGCATGGTCCTATTAACAAAATCATTACAGCCTTTACCTGAGAAATTCCATGGTTTAAAGGATATGGATTTAAGGTATAGGCAGAGATACGTAGATTTAATAGTAAATCCTGAAGTTAAATCAGTATTTGTAACAAGAGCAAAGATTATCAAAGCAATAAGGGAATTTATGTTCAGTTTAGATTATCTTGAAGTTGAGACTCCTGTCTTACATAACCAGGCCACAAATGCTAATGCAAGACCTTTTTCTACTCATCATAATACACTGGATATTGATATGTTTTTAAGAATAGAATTAGAGCTTCATCTTAAAAGGCTCATAGTTGGCGGGTTGGATAAAGTATTTGAAATTGGAAAAGTCTTCAGAAATGAAGGAATGGATACAAGGCATAATCCGGAATTTACTCTTATGGAGCTATATGAAGCATATGGTGATCTTTACACTATGATGGATAGAGCAGAGCAGATTTACTGCTATGTTGCTGATAATGTATTAGGTACACGTCAGATAGATTACCAGGGCCAGATTATTAACCTTGAAAGTCCATGGAGAAGACTTACAATGATAGAAGCAGTTAAGGAATATTCAGGAGTGGATTTTGACTCCTTTACACTAGATGATGAAGCTGCAAAAAAAGCTGCAAAAGAGCGTAATGTGCATGTGGAAAGCCATTGGAACTGGGGAATGATATTAAATGCTTTCTTTGAGGAATATGTTGAAAAGAATCTTATACAGCCTACTTTCATATATCAGTACCCTATAGAGATTTCACCATTGGCAAAGAGAAATAAGGAAAAACCGCATCTTACGGAACGTTTTGAATTCTTTATACTGGCAAGTGAAATGGGTAATGCCTTCTCAGAACTTAATGATCCTGTCGACCAGAGAGAACGTCTTGTAGCTCAGGCAAAAAGCAAGTTTGGTGATTATGAATTTACAATAGATGATGATTTTATAAACGCTTTGGAAATCGGAATGCCTCCGACAGGAGGAATGGGACTTGGAGTAGAGCGTATGATTATGCTGTTTACGAATTCCCCATCAATAAGAGATGTATTATTCTTCCCGACAATGAAGCCGGAGTCTAATGGATGATTTAAGAAAACAGTATCTTGAAATATTGGATTTGGACGAGAATTGTACTGAAACTGAGATAAACAAGAAGTATGATTATATATGTATGCGTGCAAGAGGTGATAAGTCAATCGATATAGATGAAGCCACTAAAGCATATAACTATCTTCTGAATCTGAATATTGAAGAGCCGAAACCTGTTAAGCCAATAGTGGAGAAATACCGCAAAGTTTGGTTTAAACATATCGGTACAATAGCTATCATCTTAATTATATTTGCAACAGTGCTTTCTGTTGCCATTCCTTTCTTTACAAATAAGGAACCCGACCTTACCATATCCTATGTAGGGCCATATACTGCGAAGAATAATATGGATATTCAGAATTATCTATATGATAGAATGCCAAATGTGGAAAATATTCTTATGGAAAAAATATATGCTACAGCAGGCGGGAATGATACCAGATACAAAGAGGACTCATTTGATGCTTCAAGCGTAGAAAAATTAAGCCTTCTTCTTGTTTCAGGAGATTTGGAAATAATCG
>JAQVAJ010000386.1 GCA_028690885.1 Clostridia bacterium | reverse complement strand
TTACCCGCTCTTTCCCCCAAACCGTTTATAGTACATTCCACCTGAGATGCTCCAGCCTTCACTCCTGAAAGCGAATTGGCGACAGCCATTCCAAGATCATTATGGCAATGCACTGATACTATTACATTATCTATACCATTGACATTATCAAAAAGATATATGATTCTGTCATAAATTTCTTCTGGCAGCATATATCCTACTGTATCAGGAACATTTATGACTGTAGCCCCAGCTTTTATTGCAACATTGAAGGCTTTTACTAAAAAATCCTTATCGCTTCTCATTGCATCCTCTGCTGAAAACTCTATATCCTTACAGTATTTCTTAGCATATCGTACTGCATAATCAATGTTTTCAAGTACTTTTTCAGGTGACATCTTTAATTTGTGCTCCATATGAATAGCAGAAGTAGCCAAAAAAGTGTGTATCATAGGGCTTTGTGCACTTTTAATAGAATTCCATGCTGCATCAATATCTTTTTCCACTGCACGACACAATGCTGCTACCTGTGAATTTTTTACTGTTTTGGCTATTTTTTCTACTGACTGAAAAGCTCCTTCTGAACTTATTGGAAATCCTGCTTCAATGCAGTCTACACCCATAATTTCAAGTTGCTTAGCAATTTCAATTTTTTCTTCAGTATTCATACTACATGAAGGAGCTTGTTCTCCATCACGCAATGTTGTATCAAATATCCTTATTTGTCTTTCCATTTTTACCTCACTTAAGAAACAACCGCGCCCTTATCTGCAGATGAAACGTTTCTTGCATATCTTGCAATGTATCCCTTAAGATTTTCCTTTTTTAAAATAGTTGTTGTCTTTATCCTTTGTTCCAATTCAGAAGATGAAACTTCCAAATCTAATCTGTTATTTGGTATATCTATTGATATTATGTCGTTTTCAAGTACATATGCTATAGGTCCTTCACTTGCTGCTTCAGGCGAAACATGACCAATTGCAGCGCCTCTTGTCGCACCAGAAAATCTTCCATCAGTAATTAAAGCTACATGCTTATCAAGACCCATTCCGGCAATTGCTGATGTAGGATTAAGCATTTCTCTCATTCCTGGTCCTCCAGCTGGTCCTTCATATCTTATAACTACTACATCCCCTTTATTAATACTTCCAGAATAAATAGCGCTACATGCTTCTTCTTCACTGTTAAAGACTCTTGCTGGACCAGTATGTTTCATCATCTGCTGTGCTACTGCACTTCTTTTTACAACAGCACCTTTTGGTGCCAAAGAACCGAATAATACAGCTATCCCTCCTTTATCTGAATAAGGGTTATCAATAGGGCGTATTACATCATTTCTTGATATTGAAGATATATGATTATCAATCATTTCTTTCATAGTTTTTGATGAATATGTCATAGCATCTTCATTTATTAATGATTTCTTACATAACTCATACATTACCCTGTGAACTCCGCCTGCTGCATCCAAATCCTGCATATGATAAGGACCTGCTGGTGCGAGCTTACACAGATTCGGCGTTTTTTCACTTATCCTGTTAACCATTTCAAGATCTAAATCTACTTGTGCTTCATGAGCAATAGCCATCAGATGTAATACTGAATTTGTTGAACATCCTAAAGCCATATCCACAGTTAGGGCATTTTCAAAAGCCTTTTTGGTCATTATATCTCTTGGAAGTATATTTTCTTTCAATGTTGACATAATTGCTTCACCTGCTTTTTTAGCGAGTTGAATTCTTTTTGAATATACAGCAGGTATAGTACCATTACCCCATTGAGCCATTCCTAAAGCTTCGCTTAAACAGTTCATTGAGTTTGCTGTGAACATTCCAGAGCATGAACCGCAACTGGGACAACTGCTATTCTCAATCCTTAAAAGTTCTGATTCATCTATGGTTTTATTCATAAATGCACCGACTGCTTCAAATGCGCTATTCAAATCCAAATCATTTTTTCCATCATTTAGTGAAAGCATAGGACCACCTGAAACAAAAACACTCGGTACATTGATTCTTGCAGCTGCCATAAGCATTGCAGGGACTATCTTGTCACAATTAGGTATGAATACTAATGCATCAAATGCATGAGCCATAGCCATGCACTCAATTGAATCTGCTATAACTTCTCTTGATGAAAGCGAGTATTTCATGCCAACATGTCCCATTGCAAGACCATCACATACACCAATAACATTAAATTCTATTGGTGTTCCCTGTGCTGCTAACACGCCATCCTTAACCGCTCTGGCAATATTTTTTAAATGTATATGGCCAGGAACTATTTCATTAAAAGAATTAACTATTCCTATTAAGGGTTTCTCAATCTGACTATCTGTATAACCCATAGACTTTAATAATGATCTTTTAGGACAAGCTTCCGCTCCTTTTTTAATCTTATCGCTGTTCATCATAATTCCTTTCTTTGCTTACTTTTTCCAACTCATCTTTTCTCTTAATTCTGCACCGACTTTTTCTGAAAGATGCTCATTTTGCATACGACGCATTGCCAAGAATGATGGTCTGTTAGCCTGGTTCTCTAAAATCCAGTTAGTAGCAAAAGTTCCATCTTGTATTTCAGTTAGTACTTTTTTCATTTCTTTCTTAACATCATCAGTTATAAGTCTCTTTCCTGAAACATAATCACCATACTCAGCAGTATCAGATATTGAATATCTCATAAAGGAGAT
>JAQVAJ010000385.1 GCA_028690885.1 Clostridia bacterium | reverse complement strand
CGTTATCCGAAACCGTACTTGAAGCCTCGTTTTTATGTATGAAAGATAAAATCAAAAAATATTAATGCATCTTTCAAAAAAGCCAAGTATATTTATTGATATAATTAATTAAACAATGTGGTAAATATAAATTTGACAAATGAATTATTAATATTTGTGAAAGGATTGATTTAAATGAAAAATAAAATTACTATAAAGAGTGAATTATATAATATTCCTGCTGTATTTTGTCAACCAGATGTTGTTGGGCCGGTTCCTGCTGTTATTTTATGCCATGGTACAGGTTCTTCTAAAAATGAAGTCGGCAATTTATTTATAAAATTGGCAAAATCACTTGCAAAAAAAGGAATCGCTTCGCTTCGTTTTGATTTTGCAGGTTGTGGTGAAAGTCTTGCAAAACAACAAGATTTAACTTTTTATGGTGAAGTTGATGATATTGAAAAAGTATATGCATACCTTTGCCAGAGAGAAAAGGTTGACTCAAGTAGAATTGCTGTTTTAGGATTTAGCCAGGGTGCTCGTGCAATGGCAGAGTTTTTAGGGAAACATCCGCTTAAAATCAAAGCCGCCGTTAGCTGGTCTGGGGCTTGTCATAACGGAACCGGCGTTTTTGATGGGTGGTTTCAAGAATACTACGAAGAAGCAGCAAAAAATGGTTATGTAAAAATACCAATGCTATGGCGTGATGATTTAATCTTATCTAAGAAGTGGTTTGATGATATTCGAGATTCTTCTCCAATGGAAAGTCTTTCCAAGTACGAAGGAGCAATGCTGGCGATATCTGGTACAGAAGATGCCCTAGTTCCATATATACACGCTAAAGAAATTGTAAGTGCATGTAAGGGGGAAATTGGTGAGTATAGAATCATGGATAATGCAGATCACACATTCAATGTGCTTAAAAAGGATAACATGATTGCAAAGAAGGTTGTAAAATATACAGCCGATTGGATTGCTACTAATATTTAGGATAATTTTATTTGAACAGTAGCTAGACCAATTGCAAACAAATTTTATTTTATCGATGGATTATGAGCATTATCTTAGTTGATTCCTTTTAATCACTATCATTAAATTAAGTACTAAAAGATACGGAGGTTATAAGGGATGTTGTTAATCCTCTGGAATTGGGAGGCGTACGGCATCGGATAACACAGTGTTCCCGCTACGGCTAAAAAACAGCCTGCCTTCGGACATGCTCTCTGTCATGCTTTTTGCAAAAAACAGCAAAAAATCATGCCAGGCCTACGGCACGAGCACGTCGGGAACACTGGGAACGTTACCAGCCATAAAAAGAAACCGTAATGCAACTTAGAAAAGGAAAAACGAAAACAATATTGGAGAGTTCAATTGAATGTGCATTACTTGCCGTTGAGATTTATAATAAACCAAGAGCACCTTTTCGAGTTGAGAGTTTTATCACGCACATGATAATGGCTTGGACTAAATTATTTCATTCTCATTTTAACCATACAATTGGAGACAGGTTTTATTATAAAAAGAAAAACGGTCGATTTGAGTTGATTGATGGAGAAAAAAAGGCTTGGGAATTAAAAACATGTATTACCAAATACGGAGGACTAACAGAAGCACAAAAAGCGAATTTGAATTTCTTTATTAAACTGCGGAATAAGATTGAGCATCGTCAAATTGAAAAAGACGAAATAGGAATTGTGATTTTTGGAGAATGTCAATCTTTACTCTTTAACTTTGAGAATAAACTGATTGAATTTTTTGGTAATGATTATGCTCTAAATGAAAGTTTAGCATTTGCTTTACAGTTTTCCCGATTAAGGACATCTAAACAAAATATTTCAGGAAAAACTCTCTTATCAAAAGAGGTGAAAGAATTAAAAGATTTCATTGACAAATATCGAGATAGTATTGCTGATGATGTGTTTAATTCTCAGGAATATAGTGTTAAACTAATACAAGTACCGAAGATAAGTAACACTAATAGAAATGATTTAGCCGTAGAATTTGTAAACTGGAATTCTTTATCAGATGAAGACCGGGAGAATTATGAAAAAGTAACAGCAATTATTAAAGATAAAGTGATTGCAAAAGAGGTCGTTAATCCTGGAAAACTTAAACCTGGAGATGTTATAAGACAAGTAAATGAGAATACTGGATTTAAATTAAATCACTTTGACCATAAATGTCTCTATTATTTGTTTTCAATTCGACCGACAAGCGACGATAATGGAGTTGACCCATTTGATACGAATATTAAATATTGCCATTACGATGAAGTGCATGATGATTATGTATATCAGGATGATTGGGTTAATTTTTTGACGATGGTAATTTCCAATAATCAGATTGATAGGCAAACATGGAAAGAGAATTATGATAATGGAACAAAATTAGAGATTGATGATTACGAAATTGACTGAATTACGGCTGGTAACATTTCGTATAAGTAATGGCAGGTAAAGTGCTAAATATCAAGGTTTGTAGCCCGCTCAAACTGCGTAGCGGTTTGATAGGAAATTGCCACGCAATCTGCCACTACTCATACAATTTACCGTTACCGCCAAGCATACAAAACGACAGTGCGGAGATTAACCCTCGTAATCTATGCAATATTTGCGGAGAAAATTTCTTTTGCGGAGAATAAACAGTATATTTGTCGCATAATATGCGGAGAATGAAAATTTATATACAC
>JAQVAJ010000384.1 GCA_028690885.1 Clostridia bacterium | reverse complement strand
TTACCTACTCCTCATAATCAAAATATGCTATCTCGTCTCTTGCATCTTTCTTATCAAGAGTTACTTTAAGGTTTTTAAAGGTAATGTTTTTTGCATATTTGATTGTAAATGCATAACCTGATGATAATCCGTGTCTGTCATATTCAGGATATTTGTCATCAATAACAACAGGTGGTTTTGGAATAGTTCTCATTCCGCCTGGAAGTTTAAGGTCGAAATTAATGAAATTTACGTTTTCTATCAGATTATCCTTTGACTGGCCTATAACCATATTCTCACGTATTTCTTTTGTAAAACTAAATGGGTAAGGCTGTTCAAAACGTATATCTTTAAAGGTAACATTTTTGATATAACTTCTTCTTATTGGCTGATTACCCCTTGGAAGCCTGTTCCTTGCACCTGTAGTAATATACAATGGAGCTCCTACATCAGTCATGTCCAGTCTTTCAAATATGACATCTTCAACTGCTGCTCCGTCCACAGTTTCCAAGGATACTCCGCATCTGTTTACATTCTTAATCGCACAGTCTCTTATTCTTGCATTTTTAAGACAGTAATATGTGTCTGTACCGAATTTTATACCGCTTGCAAGACTCTGTATCATAAGGTCATATGCGTCTATGTTATAGCAACCGATTTTATCCGAGGTTTTAAAACACAATCCGTCATCTCCTGCCATTATATTGCAGTTTGATATGGTCATATCATGGCAGTCCACAGGATCAATTCCGTCACGGTTTGGTGTGTTCATGCAGTCAAGATTAAGATTTCTAATGGTTATATTTCCTGAAGACAGAGGAACAACTGTCCAGAAAGCAGAACTCTTCATGTCCACATTCTCTATAGTAATATCATTTGAATAGGTTATGTAAACTATGTCTGGTCTTGCGTCGGCTTCTCTGTTGTGTAAAGGATCATTCATTTTGTAACGATATGTCCCATTACCATCCAAAGTTCCACCGCCCGTTATTCTTACATTAGATACATTTTCTCCATATACAAGACCTCTTCCGAGCTGTCTTATAGCGCACAGTGAAATTCCTGGTGCTACCAGCTTGTACTGACTGTGATCCTGTGTTCCAAGCACAGTTGCGCTTCTGTCAATAAACAGAGTCATGTCTGGTTTAAGGATTAAACTGCCTGTAAGGAAGGTGCCATTGTGTATATATACTGTTCCACCGGTATATGCAGCATCATCAATAGCTTTCTGTATTTTATCTGTTTCTAATGTTTTTTTATCACCTTTTGCGTTATATGGAGCTTTCTTAACATCAAATATCTTCGCATTAGGAAGGATTCCTCTTGAAAAATCAGCACAGTCGTAGATTCTTATACGGTTAATGTATGTCTTAGATGATTTTTCGGAACTGAAAGCTAACTGCCCTAAATTATTAACCTTGTTTATAAACTTAAATCCTACAGCTCTTTTAGCACCATCAACATAAAGATCGTAAGTATTCCTTCTTATATCTGCTGTAATCTTTATATTAAACCAGTTGTTATTAGGATAATACATCCATGGAGTAAGGCCTTCATATATTCTTTTCCACGATTGGCCATCTGATGCATAAAGATTGTTTTTGTACATTGCTATATTTAATGCTGTTTTTCCATCTTTGTCTGTTACCTGTGGAACAAGAGCAAAGGATTCGTCGGTTATTTTTACTTTTGTTTCTATGGAGACTATATCATCTGCAGGGCTAAACGAATATGTGGCATATGCAGATCCGTTTCTTCCGGAAATAGCCAAACTTCTGTCTTTATCAAAAGGATATGCTTCAATGGACATAGGATTATTTGATGCCCAGTTTAAAAGCTGGTCTTTTTCAAAGGTCTCGTTGACAGCATAAATTTGCGTGTCATCATATATGTATATGTTATCAATATATACATATGATAAGCTCTTATTGCTTTCCAGATGAAAGTTAATAGTGTCTAAACCATCTGAGTCATAAGGTATATTTTCAGCCTGTTTTATATGATTAAGCCAGACATCAAAAGTATGATTGTCTGTATCTATTGTTATTTTCAAAGTAAGATTTGTTTCAGCAGCAAATGGGCATATTTTCTTTTTTTTGTCTATACTGTAAACATAGCCATCACTATTGAGCAATACTCCTGCACCTTTTTCGCTTTGTGAATTAACTAAGAGCACTTTTGTTATTGCGTGTTTTGATATGTTCAGTTTGCATTCAAAAACAGTAGGATATTTTAAAGTAGCACCAATAGGCTTTGTAACGTAAGCAATATTGCTTTTATCTGTTGTTTCTAAAGCTAAATATCTGTTTTTTTTGTCATTTTCATCTTTTAATATGCTACAACAGCCAAATGGTTGGTATTCTTCAGCAAATATACCATCGGTCTTGTCATTGAATACTTCAACAAGATGGCTTTTATATATACGCTTTTTCAAAGCAGGCAGAGTGTTTGCAGAATAATTGATTTTTGGCAGTTCATGAAATTTCTCTTTGTTGGATAATGGTTTAACTATTACTATGTAGTGATTATGATCAGTTTCAAAACCAGGTATATTTACATGTGCGCCTTTAGTATATTCTTTTGAATAAAGTAAATATTTCACTCCCTTTGAAGAAATAAGGCTTCTTTTAGTGTCTATCCAGCTTTTAAGCCATTGTGGCTTGCAATTTTCTTCTATAGCAACAGTAAC
>JAQVAJ010000383.1 GCA_028690885.1 Clostridia bacterium | reverse complement strand
TAGTATAATTAGCCATGAGGATTCCTTTCTTTTTTTGTTTAGCAAAGTTTTTTTTACTGATTTAATTTTACCACAAAAGGGGCTGGGATTCCTCCTTTTTATGGCTTTTATGCATGCTTTATGGGATTAAGTGCATGCATTCAGACCAGGCTGGGAAAAAGTACGGAAACTCAAGTTAATTTTCCGAAATGTTTGATGTATTACATTTATATAAATTATTGTTAATCACTGCTACATTCTATACATTGATCCTAATTAGATATAGTATATTGTCATACAAAACAGTAAGTTTAGGGTTATAACCGCAAAACTTATTTGCATTTCATCAATCTCATATATTTTAACTATGAAAAGCATCCTGCATATTATCATACTTCTCACCAATGCATGCTGTTATTGAAGATTATATACTTATAAAATGCTGCTGAAAAACCTGTCTTTATATCCCATACATAAATACTTTCAAATTTAATTATCTTTTCTAATACCATTCAATAGGTGTGTTATTAGAAATATATGTACCGACATCTTTACCTTCACATATATCTTTAACACTATTTTCGGTTTGAAAATCAAAAACGTGAAGTGAAAGATTGAAATCACGTGCTAATATAAATCCCGCTTGATCAATTATCTCAAGATTTTTGTTAATAGCTTCTTCATATGTAATTGCCTTATATCTTTTTGCATCCTGGTATATGTTTGGATCTTTATTATATACACCTGCAGCTCCGTTTTTCGCCATTAATACAACATCAGCATTTATCTCTAGAGCTCTTTGTACAGAAGGATAATCAGTAGTTAAAAAAGGTTGTCCAATTCCTCCTGCAAAAATAACAATATAGCCTTTTGTTAGATGATTGATAGCTCTTAATCGTATATATGGTTCACATACGGAATCCATTGAAATTGCAGACATAACTCGAACTTCATTAGTGCTTTGAGAGCAAAGTGCACCTCGCAATAAGAGACTGTTAACAACAGTTGCCATCATTCCTATGTTATCTGCTTCTACCCTATCAAGATTCCACTGTTGTGCTGTTTTACCACGAAAAATATTTCCTCCTCCAACCATAATAGCAATTTCTACTCCAATATTCCTAGCCTTAATTACTTCTTTCGTTATATGATTTATTGCATCTTTATCAAATCCAAATCCAGTTTTCCCTGAAAGACCGCCTCCGCTCAACTTCAATAGTATTCGTTTATATTTCATTTGTATAACTCTCCTTTATTTCTAGATTATAAACAATACTATGGACATAAAACTTGTGTTGTTATCTCAGACTATATTAGCATGAAATAGTCTTCATTCCCGCTAACACAAAATAGTTGCGCTCTATATCTGACGTACTGTTTTTGCTATTGTGCACATTGTATCATATTCTGTTTATTTTATTAATACTTTCCTCCTTTAGATATATTGATATTCTCTAAAAATGTCCATTGCTTTTTTATCTATAAAAGATAAGTGATCAATCATTAAATCATCTATATTGAATATCAAAGGAGCATCGGTACGCAATGTTATTAGAAACTTATTTTTGCACAGTGTTTTGCTTCCTTTGTAAATTTTTTCACACAATGTCTTTGGCACTATATTGTGTGATAACTCAATTATATTTTCTATACAGCCGAAAGTATTTATCAAATTCACAGCAGTTTTAGGTCCTATGCCAAACAATCCCGAAATATTATCCGACTTATCGCCTATAAGAGCTTTATAATCTACAATTCTTTCAGGTAAAATTTTAAAGCGGCTAAATACCATTTTTTCGTCATAGGTAATTGATTTTTTACCTCTATCCATAAATACGATAGTATTTGGATCTACAAGCTGCAGGAAATCAGAATCGCCCGAAACAATATATTTTTGCATAGTATCATACTTATTGGCATAACTCGCTATTGCATCATCTGCTTCAAACCCATCAACCTCACAATGCTTTATGTCTAATAAGTCAAGAATTTCTTTTATCATGGGAAGTTGTATGAAAGGGTTTTCATCATCAGTAGACTCAGAAGAATCCAATTGACGATTTCCCTTATAATCCTTTTCTATTTCACTTCTATAATTTGGCTGTTCACTATCGAATATAACGATAAAGTACTTAGGCTCATAACATTTTATGTATTTTATAATTGAACTAATAAAACCTAATACTGCATTAATCCGCATGCCATCCGTTGACCGTATATTTGATTGAATTCCAAAAAACATTCGACATAAAAGATTATGGCCATCAACAATTATAAATTTTTCTAATTCTTTCATTTTACACTTGTATGATACAGTCAGTGACTGTTCATACTCCTCCTTCTTGTATATTACGCTCACTTATTGTTTATATCAATTCAAGGAAAGGAGCGTATGGGTTGAACCTTGAATCTTTTATGTCCTTATCTTTTTATAGATTCAGACAGTATAATTGTTTTGACACTGTGCACTTTTTATTTTACCTTATAGCTCTGACTATTTAAAGGAGTGTATTGCCACGGTTCTTTACTTCTTTCCGTGAAAAGTTACAATGGGAAGGGATTCATTGAGTTTCCGTATTTTATCTTGCATATAAATAAAACTGTACTTAATCTGTCAATAACCTAATGAAAATGGCCTTAAATAAGGAAATGCCTCTCGATTTTTGGTATAATAGAATTGTAAAAAAATA
>JAQVAJ010000382.1 GCA_028690885.1 Clostridia bacterium | reverse complement strand
AAACATTGGAGGAACCGCCTTCATATGCAATTTTCATATTATGCACAACTGAACCGAATAAATTACCTGCAACTGTTCTTTCAAGATGTCAAAGATTTGATTTTCACAGAATAACAGTTAAAGGTATCGAACAAAGATTGAAACTGATTGCAAAATCAGAAAACGAAAATATTACTGATGATGCAACAGAAATGATAGCAAGAATATCTTTTGGAGCAATGAGAGATGCAATCAGTTTGCTAGATCAGTGCATTTCTTCAACCGATAAGACAATTGAAGTTAATGATGTACTAAACTGCGCTGGTTTAATTGATGAAAAGTCTAATGCAAAAGTTACCAAAGCATTAGCAGAAAATGATGTAAAAGGAATATTATCAAGCATCAATGATGTTATAGCGGAAGGGAAAAGCCCTTCAAGATTCTTGTCTGGACTATTAGGATATCTAAGAAACATTTTAGTATGTATGAATATTAATGATCCGTCAGATTTTATTGAAGCAGACAGTAATGCGATAGAACAGATGAAAACATTATCAAAAATGTTTGATGCTGATACAGTTATAAGATATATAAAAGAGTTGTCTGAAAATGAAGCAGTCTTAAGAAGAGCATCCCAGCCAAAAACATATTTAGAAATAATGCTAATTGGACTGTTAGTTAAAGACGATGTAAAAGGGGTAGAACGAAAGCCAGAAAAGAAGAAAGATGCAGCAAACGAATTAACAGATATTAAAGAAGAGAAATTATATAAAGCAGAAAAAAAAGCATCTGACATCAGTATTGAATCTTCAGTAAAACAGCCAGAGAAACAATCACAGAGTAAAGCCTGGTCAAAATTTATACAAGACAGGATTTCAGAAGGTTCAAAAGATGTTTTTGAGTTAAAAGATTCATCTATTGAGATAGTAGGCAATCAGGCTAAAATTACTGTACAGAGTACATTTTTAAAAGACTCACTAGAGTATAACAAAGACGAGGTTCTTAAAGAGATTCAAGGGTATAACTCTGAGATAAAAAATGTAAAATTCGTATGTTCTGCAAATAATGTACAAGTAAATACTATAGAAGGTGATTTGCTTAAAATAGGAAAAGAACATAACATAGAAGTAGAGATAGAATAAAGGAGGTAGCTTAGATATGGCACGTGGAATGATGGGCGGAAATATGAACTATAACAGCATGATTAAGCAGGCACAGAAGATGCAGGCTGACATGGCGAAAGCTCAGGAGGAATTGGAAGAAAGTAAATTTGAGTCAACAGCAGGAGGAGGAGCAGTAACTGTTACTCTAAAAGGCGATTACACTATGGAATCGATATCTATAGATCCCGAAATATTGGAAGATGCCGATGTTGAAATGCTTCAAGATCTTATACTGACAGCATTTAATGAATCTGTTGAAAAAATAAATGCAAAAAAAGAAGAAACAATGGGAAAAGCGACCGGTGGCTTAAGGATGCCTTTTTAAATGGCAGACATGTATCCAAAACCATTATCAAAACTTATAGCAGCTTTCGAGATGTTTCCTGGTATTGGAAGGAAAATGGCATCAAGACTTGCTTTTTATCTTCTTACTATGGATGATGACAGGATTAAGTTCATATCAGATGCGATAAAAGATGCAAAAGCAGGATTGTCATATTGTTCGATATGTTGCAATATTACCCAGAATGACCCTTGTGAGATATGTAAATCAGACAGGGATCATTCCGTTATATGTGTTGTTTCATCAGTAAAAGATCTTATGGCTATGGAACGGACATGCGAATTTGATGGTGTGTATCATGTTCTTCACGGAGTTATTTCTCCTATGGAGGGAGTTAATCCTGAAGATCTTAAGATTAAGGAATTGTTAAAAAGGCTTGATAAAGGTGTTACTGAAGTTATAATTGCTACTAATTCTTCTGTTGAAGGAGAAGCTACAGCTATGTATCTTTCAAGGCTTATTAAACCATTTGACATAAAAGTTACAAGGATAGCTCATGGTATTTCTGTGGGGACAGAGATAGAATATGCAGATGAAGCTACCCTCATAAGAGCGCTAAAGGGGAGAATTGCAATATAAAAAGCAGATTATTGCTATATTTGTTACAAAACTGCAACAAATTTAGTATTGCAATCGGCAGAAATTTTTAATATAATGGCAAAAGTGATATTTTAGAGAAAGGGGCATACAATGATTAGATTAGTAGTAAATACAGTTGCATTTGATGGCAAAGGGATAAGTATGCCTGTGACATGTTCAAAATAGTCGAGTGAATATGTTCTGCAGGCGAAATGGCCTGTGGAATATTTATAACATACATATTATGTGTAAACCCTCAGGTCGGAAATTATGGTAGAGGGTTATTTTTTTGAAAAAAATAGGATTATTAAAACAATTTTTAAAAGGCAATGGAGTCGCTTATGTAGCAGGTCTGATATTTATGATAATTGGACAGCTCTTAAGTTTGGCAAATACATTCATAATAGGTGTAGTAATTGACTCTGTAATAGGTGAGATACTGCCAGAGGGAATAGCATACAAGGGGCTTTCTCTTTTAGGGGGTAAAGAGCACCTTATGCAAAATCTATGGATATGCGGTCTTGTACTGGTATTATTCTCAGTAATAAACGGAATATTCATGTTTCTGTCCCGTAAATACTCAGCTATTGCCAGTGAAGGTATATCT
>JAQVAJ010000381.1 GCA_028690885.1 Clostridia bacterium | reverse complement strand
CAAGATTGAACTTTCAACAAAACCGGAAAATTCGATGGGTACTAAAGAACAGTGGGATATAGCTGAAAAAGCTCTTGAGGATGCTCTTGTAGCATTAGATATGAAGTTTGATCTTAACCCTGGTGACGGAGCATTTTATGGTCCAAAGATTGATTTTCATATACAGGACTCCATAGGACGTACATGGCAATGCGGAACTATACAGCTTGATTTTCAAATGCCGGAAAGATTTGATCTTACATATACAGGAGCTGATGGCAACAAACACAGGCCTATTATGATTCATAGAGCTCTTTTTGGTTCTATTGAAAGATTTATTGCAATTCTTACTGAACATTATGCAGGAGCTTTTCCATTATGGCTTTCACCTGTGCAGGTTAAGATTCTTCCTTTAACTGACAGACAAGCCGAGTATGCACAGAAAGTTCATGATATACTTGTTGAGAACGATATAAGAGTTGAATGCGATTTCAGATCTGAAAAAATCGGTTATAAGATAAGAGAAGCTCAGATGGAGAAGATACCATACATGCTGATATTGGGAGATAAGGAAATGGAAAATAACCAGGTATCAGTCAGAGTTAGAAAGATAGGAGATATTGGCACATTATTCCTTGAAGAATTCATGAACAGGCTTCTTAAGGAAATTAATGACAAGGTGTAGGTGAAATATGAAGATTATTGAAAAATGGAATGATAAGCTAGAATCACAGAATGCAGCTGATTTTTATAATGCATATCTTGAAACAGAAAAAGAGGTATATACACGTATACTTGCAGAGAAAATGGAAGCACTAAAAGGTACAGTCGCAGAGCTTTCAAAAAATTTCGGTATGGAAGACTGGGTTTTTGCCGGATTTATGGATGGGATTAATACCAGTCTTAAGGAACCTGCAGATATTGAGAATCTTGAGGAAGATACTTTACTGGATCTGACAATCGATTTCGAGAAGCTTTATTATAATATGATTAATGTAAAAGCTGAATGGCTATACACCCTGAAAGAATGGGACAATATTTTATCTGTTGATAAAAGAGCTCAGATTAAAAAACAGCATACAATTGATCATACTGCAGTAAGGGATAAAGTTGGTCGAAATGATCCATGTCCATGTGGAAGCGGTAAGAAATACAAGAAATGTTGCGGACAGTAGACGATAAAAAACAGAATAACTGGTTCAAACTGGATAATGCTGCAAAGATTTATCCTGCTGCAAATACAAAAAGATGGTCTGGTATGTTCAGGCTCAGTGTTACCTTAAAGGAAAAAATTGACTCTTTCATTCTTCAGGAAGCATTGGCTCAGACAATAAAAAGATTTCCAAGCTTCAATATTAGAATGAGAAGCGGACTTTTCTGGTATTATTTTGAAACAAATGCTGTAAAAAGACCTATTGTAAAACCTGATGTAAATAATCCTTGCGCACCTATAAGCTGGAAAGATAATAATGGGTTTTTAATAAGGGTTTTTTATTATGATAAAAGAATAGCAATAGATTACTTTCATTCCCTAACAGATGGTACAGGAGCTATGATTTTTCTTAAAACATTGACTGCACAGTATTTACGGTTAAAAGGTTTTGATATACCAACGACTGATGGAGTCCTTGATGTTGATGAACTTCCTCAGACTGATGAGTATGAAGATTCTTTTGGCAAACATGCGAATTCAAAATTCAAAGGAAGAATAAAAGAGAATAAAGCATATCATTTTAAGGGGAATAAGCTTGAAGGTGATGATATTTCTATTATTACTGGTATTACGTCATTGGAAGCAATTAAGAAATTAGCAAAAAGCAATAATGCGACAATTACTGAATACCTATCTGCATTGCTTCTTTATTCATTTTATATTCAAAAACAGAAAGATGGTCTTTATAGAAAGCCAACCAGGTTAGCAGTTTCTATACCAGTAAATTTGAGGAATTATTTTAAAAGCACAACAAACAGGAATTTTTCATTATTTCTCAATCCCGGTATAGATACAATTCACGGGGAATATACACTTGTAGAGATACTTAATCAGATACAATATTTTATGAAAGCGAATTTAAATGATAAAGTTTTAAATGCTATGATGTCTCAGAATGTTCGTATTGAAAAAAATATCCTAATAAGAGTAGCACCTTTGTTTATAAAAAATATATTGATGTCAATAGCACACAAGAGTATCGGTTACAGGCCTATAACCACGCTATTATCAAATGTTGGAATGGTTAAAATTCCTCAAAAGATGAAAGAGCATGTAAGTAGATTTGAATTCTTTCTAGGTTCAGCAAAAATCTATACACCATTTCTTGCGGTTGTAAGCTACAATGATACACTGGTTTTAAACTTTACAAGTAAGATCAGAGAGACTGAAATTGAAAGATTTTTTTTCACATATTTGATAAAACAGGGAATACACGTTAAAATTGAAAGTAACAGAGAGTAGGTGAGCAAATTGCCATATTGCGTAAAATGTGGTGTAGAATTGGATAACAGTGCTAACAAGTGTGTGCTATGTGGTACAGAAGTAGTACTATCTTGTCAAAAAGATATAACACCATATCCCAAGGAAAAAGCTGAAGTGTCCCAACTGAACTCAAAGTTTATAGCATCTATGCTTACAATAATGCTTGCAATTCCAAATGTAGCATGTTTTGTTATAAATATGATATATTTTGCTGGTGTTTACT
>JAQVAJ010000016.1 GCA_028690885.1 Clostridia bacterium | reverse complement strand
CAGAATGTAGCAACAAGCCTCGTTTCACCGACTGTTCAAAGAAGTATTGAAGCTATCTCAACCCAGTACAACATTATTGAACTGTTAGGTTCTGAAAGAAATGATTTATACATGGGAATTGAAGAGGAACTGACTAAACGTTTTGCAATCAATGGTATTCAATTTGTGGCAATTAACTTTTCTGATACTGATGCAGGTGAGGAAATCGAAAAAGCAATTCAGGATGAAGCTATAGCTAAGAAACGTGTCGAGACTGCTGAGCAGGAACGCTTACGTGTTCAGATAGAGGCACAGCAAAGAGTTATTGAGGCTTCTGCAGACAAGGAAAAAGCATCAATCCAGGCAGAGATTAAACTTATTGAAGCTCATGCTGAAGCAGAAGCAAATAGAATCATATCAGAATCCATAACTCCGGAACTATTAGAGAAAATGGAAATGGAAGCCCGTTTGAAGTGGGGATGGGTAATAGTAAATGGCGGATCTGTAATAACAGATATAAGGGAAGTTGATTAATACTCAGCATTAAACTTGCGCTAACTAAACATAACTGCCTGTCAGTATTCAACAATAACTGGCAGGCAGTTTTTTAAAGCTATTTTAGCAAGAATATGTTTTAGACAATTTGTCTATTGTATTCTTAATCTCATCTACAAGGCTTTGAGGAGCAATTACCTCAGCCTTATCTTTGAAAGTAAATAACCAGGAAATGAAGGTCGGACTAATTGATACATTTAAAAACGCTTTAAATTTATTTTTAGTTAAAGGCTGTACTGTAATATCCAGACCGAACCGGTCAAAAACAACATTTAATAGAGACATGTCAAATATGATTTCAGCTTTTACAGGATCTCCTTTAAACATATTGAACATGGGTTTTGTGTAAGCTGAAAGGTCAAACTTTTCTCTTTTTTCCATATCTATCTTTTCTCTTAATATCTCTATTGATTCCATCTTGTCTACCTTGAACTGAGTAATATTATATCTTTCATAATAACAGACAAGGTAATAACAGTCATCTTCCCATATCAGCGCATAAGGAGAAACCTTGTATTTGCCTTTTACTCCTCTGTAAACCTTTTCTTTGTTTATATCATAATCAAAATAACTGAATTTAATTCTTGCGTTTTTTGATATAGCTTCATTTATACTGTCTATATTATAGTATACATGCTCATTCTGACTCTTAGCTTTACTATATATACCTGTATTTTGAATTAACTCTTTTTTTTGATATTTGGATACAAGATTACATAATCCGTCTATCAGTTCTTTTGTTTTTTTAGATGTGAGAAATCGTGCTGACACCACTGCATCAATTACAAGCTTTAACTCAGGTATCTGGAACTCCCTTGAACCAAGATAATAGCTGTAGTTTTTGGACTTGACTCCGATTATATCGAATCCTAATTCTCTTAACACCCTTATATCATCATATATGCTTTTTCTTTCTGCATTTATACCAAGTGATGATAATGACTGTATAATCTCATTTATAGTTATCGTATGCTCTTCATCTGTTCTTTCATACAGCATCTTATATATATGCAGTATTTTAGCTTTCTGTTCAGCTGATTTAGCCATTTTCTTTTCCCCCTAAGCTATTTTGTAAACCAATTCCTCGTCCCTGTGACACAGTTTTTTTTCATCAAACCAAATCTGTATATCAACAGCAGATAATATATACGGCATCCTATGATGGATAGGAGCAAATTGTTCATAAGCATCCTTAGTTATAATAACAAATCTGTCATCTATGTATACACCTGCCATATGTATTACAGTTTGATTTTTTTTAGTAAAAAGATATTTTTTCTTATCCTTATCCCACTCGAAATAACCAATAGCAGGAATAACACACGGTTTCATATATTTGAACATAGCAAGCTCATTTACCGTCTCGCCTCTTGCATTAATCATAGTCTTATTGCTGTATTTGTTAACTACACCCCATATCTTGTCCATGGTTCCCTGAATGGTCTCTACCTCAACAAGGTCCGATGGGAAAATCTCTCTTGCTTCTAAATCTAAAAATCTTCCACACATTGCGCTTTCCTTTCCACAAACCACTTGTCCTCTTCAAAAAATATATATGTCTGTGTACCCATTATCTTACATAAGTACCTCATTCCGCAACCCCCTGCTTTTAGACTGGCTGCATTTCGCACATCCAATATCCTGTCTACAGTATATACTTTCCCGTTCTCCCACTCTATACTAACAGGAATCATGCTTCCATCTTTTTTAAATTTAACTGTAACGTTAACGTATTCCTTTATTCTTTTATCTTCCGTCATCTGGCTTCTCCTGTATTAAATGATACTTCCCTCATCAGAGCTTCCGTATTATCAGAAAGATCTCCGAACTGTCTGGTTTGCATTAGCGCTGCTCTTTGTATAGCATATGGTCCGTACCTTTTTCTTATTGTATCTATGGAATATTCCAAATCCATTACCTTGAACCGCTTGTTTTCCTCTTTAAATATAGATATCTGTATTGGCCCTTTGGAAGATGTAAGGTCGCTTACCCTCACTCCGAAGCTTCTTATGGGTTTATTGAAAAACCAGTTAGCCTCAACAAGACTAATAGCTTTATGTGCTATTTCAGTTGATATGTTGGTATAGTCTTTTAACTGGCCCTGACGTTCAAAACCTTCCAAATCGCAGTCTCGCATATATATCTGTACTGTTTTTCCTTTTAGGCCATGCTCTCTTAATCTTCTGGCTACACTTTCAGACAAAACAAAAGAAGTGATACGTATGTCCTCCAAAGAACACAAATCCTTTGGTGGCGTCGTGCTGTTTCCTATGGACTTTATTATTGTCTCATGCTCTGTATTCTCCACTTGGGAATAGTCATTACCCAAAGCGTAATCCTTTAAGATAGTACCGCATTTGCCAAGTTTATTACGTATAAAAAGAGCATCAGCCTGAGCTAAATCCCCTATAGTATTTATATTCCAGTTTCTGAGTTTTCTTTTTGTAGCTCTTCCTACATACAAAAGCTCCCCTACATCTAAAGGCCATACTTTTTCTTTGTAGTTTTCCCTTGATATAACTGTAACGGCATCAGGTTTTTTCATGTCCGATCCAAGTTTGGCAAATATCTTGTTGAAGCTTACCCCTATGGATACAGTTATCCCTAATTCAAATTTAATTCTTTCTCTTATCTGATTAGCTATCTCATAACCATCACTAATGCTTCTGCCTGGAAAGGATATATCTATCCATGCCTCATCCATGCCAAAAGGTTCTACTCTTTGCGAGTAGGTGCCGTAGATTTTTCTGGCGAGATTACCGAATCTGAGATATCTGTCATAATGAGGAGGAACGACTAAAAGATTGGCAGCCTTAAGCTTTGCCTGCCATATCGCTTCTCCTGTCTTTATTCCCACCATCTTTGCCGGCTGATTTTTGGCAAGAACAATTCCGTGTCTGTTCTCTACACTTCCGCACACCGCAACAGGAAGATTCCTTATAGCAGGATTATAAAGACACTCTACCGAAGCATAAAAACTATTCAAGTCAGCATGTAATATTATACTTTCCATAATACCCCTTCATCGTCAGGTATATTGTATAATACGAACATATGTTTGTAAAGTATGTATTAATATGTCATTGTACGATATATTACCCTTAATTTTACTATTTTTTAAAAGGAATACTTCAAGATCCTCCTTGAGGGTCTTTAAGACCGTATTTAAGAGCTGTTCTGTTGAATATTTTAATAAATCGGTTTCCAAGCAATAGAATAAGAAGAAGATTACCTATAGCATGCATTAAGTCAAAGACAAAAGATGCAGCGCTGGCTATTAAAAAAGCCTTGAATCCTGTTTCTGTTATATACCCTGAAACTACATAAAAAAGATTCATTCCCCAACCGAATATGAAACCCCATATAAAACCATAGGCTAATCTTATCCAGATATGTTTTTCAAAAGATTTAGAAAACATTCCTGCCAAGAAACCCATAAGTCCCCAAAGTAGCATCTGCCATAAAGTCCATGGGCCATGTCCTAATATCATGTTGGAAACAAGAGCAGTGAGAGCTCCAGTCATAAATCCAAATGAAGGACCGAATACCATAGCAGACATGATAACTATAAATGAAGAAGGGTTTATGCTTGGTACAGCAGCAAAAAGCATACGCCCCGCTGAAGAAACTGCCGTTATTATTGATAAAAGAACCATTCTTTCCGCTGTAACCTTGCTTCTTTCAAACATACTAAATCCGATTATAAGCACACCTGTTACAGCCAGTATCAATGCAGCAGCCATGCTTTTAGCTGATACTATGACAGCTATAACAATCAATATGAATGAAGCTATAAAAAGGTATATCTTTCTATTCACCTTTTCCTCCATAAGCATTTTCGATGTCTTCAAACAAAACAAGATTAGAATCTATCTGACCAAAAGATCTGTTTACTGATGTAGTATAATATCTGTTTTCCTTAAAGAAACTCTTTGCATCCATAGAATATGCTATCTCTCCATTAAAAAGCATTACACATCGTGTTGCATAACTGGCTGCAAACTCCAGATCATGTGTAGCGCAGACTACAGTCGCTTCGGAGGTTTTCAATAATCCCGATATAGTCCTTTTTAGTGAAGGGTCCATGCTTTTTGTCGGTTCATCAAGTATGATTAAATCTGGTTTCTTTAAAAGCATACATGCCAGCACAGCTTTTTGCTGCTCTCCTGCAGAAAGGTCATAAGGATGTTTGTGTAAAAGTTCTTCTAAATTAAGCTGTTTGGTTAATGAAATATAATAAGATTCATCCATTTCTGAAAATGCCATCTGCTCGTGTACGGTATCTTCTGTAAAAAAGGAATTTAAATCCTGGGGCATATACTGTATCTGTTTATAATAAGCTTTCGCTTTCCCGATATGAGGCTTCAATATACCGGATATTATTTTCAAAAGAGTGGATTTTCCTGAGCCATTACTGCCCATAATACACAAAAATTCATTTTTTGATATATCAAGGTTGAGATTTCTAAGAGCATATCTTTCTCTGTCATATGCAAAAAACAGTTCTCTTATCTTAACTACTTTTTCAGCATTTATAAAATCATCATGTCTTTTTTGTATCTGTTTAGTGGGCAAATCCAGGCTTTTAGCCATTAATTTCAACTCTTTTGGAGTAATGCATGTTGGTCTTTTTTCATCAAGAAATAACGAACACTTTGAAACAACAGGAAGAAAATCTTTTCTTTTTACTTCATGGCTTAACCACAAGTCTTTAAGCGTATTACGCGTATCATCCTGATAAACTACCTCTGCTTGTTCCATATATACAAGTCTGTGAGCTAATGATATTACATCATCAGGCCTGTGTTCTGTCATAACTATGGTAATACCAAGTTCTTCATTAAGTCTTCTCAGGGTATCTGTAAACTCCAGAGCCGATATTGGATCCAGCTGGCTTACAGGTTCATCAAGCAGTAAAATCTCAGGATGTACCATAAGCTGTGAACACAATGATATTATCTGCTTCTGCCCGCCAGAAAGGGTGTCAGGATGCCTATGAAGAAGATCCTCAATGCCAAAGTAACTAACTGTCTCGCTCATTCTCTTCTTTTGTGTATATGCATCATATGACAGGTTCTCCATAGATAAAGCAAGATCGCTTAAAACGGAAGTAGTGACCAGCTGTGTTTCCGGATTGGAAAATACAATGGATATTTTACTGCTATCAACTAAGCTTTCTATTTTACCGCTAAGATTTCCATAAGGTGCTGCTTCTTTCTTTAGATTTCTCAGCAAAGTAGTTTTCCCACAGCCTGAAGGTCCCATAATGAGCAATATCTCTCCTTCATATATATCCAGATTTATGCCTTTTAAAGCAACCTTCTTTCTGGTTTTGCCTTGTATGTAGTTATCATATGTAAAACCCATATTTTTAATGCTTATTAATGCTTTTGAAGCCATATTTTTGTGCATCCTCTCTTAATTGCTGTAAACCCTTCCAGTATAAATGGAAAAAATATTGTGACAGTCATAGTTAAAAATATAATAAGGGTGTATCCTTTGATTTCCAGTCTATCTGTAACCGGGTAAAAGACAAAATCAGTTTCACCTAAAAAAGCATTAATGTAAATAAAAACTGAAAAAGATAAAAAGATTACAGTCAGTATGATATCCCTTATCGTATATCTGTACCTTGCATAATGTACTTTTTTTCTAGTTCCATAGTTTTTAACTTTGAGGCTTAACGCAGTATCCATTCCTTCTTCCAAAGTCCATGCAGTCAATGCCTTAAGATATGTTCCTGACTTTGTTATCTTGTCTTTAATATTCTTTTGATTAGTTTTGTTATTTACATTCTGAACAGCTGATAAATCAGAAGCTCTTTTTTTAAAAAGTGGAATATACCTTAATGCCATATCAAACACAAATGAAGTTTTCGGTAATACATTTGAGAAAAGATATAAAAAGCGTGTACTGTCAATAAGCGCATTAAAGGAAATAAATGCAGTCATTACAGACATAAGCATAAACATATTATATATCCCATATATCATAGCTTCTTTTGTTATGGGATTATACAAAAAGTAAAATAACACTGTGCTTCCTCTATGGACAAGAAGAGTATTAAGAATAAGCACAAGAACTCCTATTGGTACAATCCATCTGACAGATTTAAGAAATCGGTCAAATCCTGCATAGTAAATTGCTAATATACAACATACAATAAATGCCACTGCTGTGAATAAAGGATTTTTAAATATGAATATGCAGGACAGTAAAGCTGTAAAATATGTCAACAGCGTAACTGGATGAGAAATATAAAACGGGCTTATCACTCTGTTACGTATTCCCACCTTACTACATCCCCTTCTTTTAATTCATATACTCCGCTGCTTTTAGAAGCAGATTCCTCATTAACATAAAAAACCCATCCGCTCATCGGACCGTAATCAAACTCATATAAATCAGCTATACCTTCTACATATCTTGCAGCTGACACTCCTCTTGAAGACATCAATATATTATTATCCTTACAAGCGCTGAATGTAACATCAAACACGGTATCATATTCATTAAGGCTCACTGTATAGTCGGTTAGAATAAATCCTTTATCAACAGATGTAGCATCTATAGTAATTGTTATTTTGCCTTTGTCTTCTAGTACTTTTTGTGTACATGAACTTAAAAGGCCTAAAAAAAGCAGAACTATCATTAAAACAACAGGTATCTTTTTCATATCATTTTCCACCTTCTTTTATACTTTCAATAATCATTGAAATAGCTTTCTGACGTGTTATGTACAACTCATCACTATATGTAACATCAGCACTCAAAATTACATTTATGCTTTTTTCAAAATCCTCTGTTTTGATATTCTCATTAGGTTGGAATAGTACATTACCCGATTGAAGCGCAACACCGTTAAAATAACATCCAATAACATATTTTGAATACCAGTCAGCCTTTTTCACATCAGAATATCTTGGTATAAATATGTCTGTTTCAAGACCTGCAGCCTTATATAGCAATACACATGCTTCAGCTTTGGTAAGATAATCCAATGGTCTAAGCTTTCCAGATGTATCTCCAGAAACAAGTGAAAGCTCATAAGCTGTGACTAAATCATCATAATATTGAGAAGATACTTCAGGTTCATCAGGAAATGGCAACATGTTCTCAATTTCCGGTTCAGGTATTATATCTTCAACCTCATTTTCTGATGGAACAGGTTCTGGCTCATCAGGCAATTCTACCGGTTCCTCTATATGCTCCTTATATGCATATACATAACCGTATTTCATAGAACTCAAAGCAAGATAAGCCTGCTCTGTGGCTATAGTATTGGCTGTAGCTGAGAAAGAATGCTTAAACTTGCCATCTTCAGTCATATACTTTTCCAAAAGAGTATCATAAACTGTTTTCCCATTACGTATAAAACGCTCATCGCTCAATGAAATATTTGCAGAACTCAATGCAATTATCATTTGTGAAAGATTCTCTGAACTGTCAGAATTCTGATAATACATAAATCCGTCACTATCAAGTTTGGAACTTAA
This sequence comes from Clostridia bacterium, assembly GCA_028690885.1. Taxonomy (GTDB): domain Bacteria; phylum Bacillota; class Clostridia; order DUPQ01; family DUPQ01; genus DUPQ01. Next base: position 4,193 of record JAQVAJ010000016.1, on the reverse strand, counting down.
GTATCCCAAAGCACTTGATAAAGCTGTTTCTGCTTTATTGTTGTCTTTGTAATAAGAAAGCGCTGACACAGCCATAGCTGTAAGATCATTATCAGAACCCCATCCTTTTACCAGCGGAAATCCTCCATCAGTATTTTGGTAACCAAGTAATAGATCTAACAGCTTATCAAGATTCCAGACTGTATCATTTTCAATGTCAACATCTACTAATGCAAAAATTGAGAATATAACTCCATTAATACCCGATTTGTCTATATCCTTGAAATTCGCAATAGATGAAATAATATCATATCCGTAAAAGTCCTTAGGGTTTTTATTATCCTGTTTAAGCAGAATAGCTATTTTTGCATACTCAAGCGCTGTCCTGTATACTCCGTCTCTTTGTAAAATATCCTGGCCTAATGCATCATAGTAACTTTCTGGAACAACATTTCCATTCAAAGCAAGACCCAGAGCTTCCCATACGGAAAGCTCTTCTTTGTCCAGATATATATCTGTAATTGCATTCAATGTATCATCTGACGCATACGATGGCAGTATAGATAGCATAAAGCATATTAAAAGTATTAGGGACACTGCTTTTTTCATTATCTGTTTACATTCTCCATATAGCTTATTATTAAATATGCTGCTTCCTGTCTTGTTAATCCGTCATTGAATACTAATAACATCTCGTCAGTTAAAGAGGTATTTTTACCAAAAGCCTTGTTAAGCGCAAGTTCAGCATCTTTGTCTGCTATATCTGAATTAGGATATATATATCCATTGTCATGTTCTGCTAATCCGTACTTGAATACCGTCTGAGCATAACCGCTAAACCAGTTTCCAGACAATACATCTGAGTACTTTTTATTGTATCTTCCAAATACCTCAAGCTCTGAAGCACGTATTACCATAGTAAGAAATTCTGCTTTTGTGACTTTATCATCCGCCCTTATATTCAAATTCTCATCTCCGGATATAATAAAGCGTTCAATAGCCTTTTGCATGTATTCAGCATATTCATCTGATACATCAGAATAATCATTAAAATAATCAGTATTTACTGTTCTATCAGACTGTACTGTGACATATGCATTGGTATATGATACATTCTGCTGTTTTCCAGTGTTGGATATTTCATATACTCCTTTTTCATTAAAACTCAATGTTACATATCCTTTCGAATCTGTTACAAGTCCGCTTCTTTTCCCGTTTATCATTATCTCATTATCTGCATACGGTTCAGTGGTAACTTCCCATGTTGAGTAATCCATTACCTGCCTGTAAAGTCTTAGTTTAATTTTTTCTCCGCCCTGTATCGATATATTCTTAATATCAAAATATGAATAAGTATCACTCATCCAGTCATTTAAAAGATAAACCTCTAATAAGTCACCTTCTTTTATAGGTTGTTCATTCAAAGCATACCATGAAGATTCATTATTTAAGGTATACATCCAGCTTGAATTACCCATAGTTTCGATTCCTGCCAATGCTGATATATATGAGCCTTTATTAAAGTTATTGACTGATTGGTCTTTTGCGTCAAATCCATTAATTAACAAAGCTTTAATAACTGCATGTAATGCTGAAAACTCCAGTTCAGATGATACATTATACTCTTTCAAGTCAAACCCTTTAGGGTCCATGTATGCAGAATATTCGGATTTATCAGTGTAAATCTTTACTAATACACCACGACCATAAACTTTGATAGAAGCACTAGGCCTTGAAATTGTATTAATCCCGTCTTCATACTTTGCTGCTGATACATCGAATGTACCCCATTTGGTAAAGGTAAGATAGGCATCACCGTTTTCGTCTGTCAGTATATCGGTATTCTCTCCATCAATATATATTGAAGCACCAGAAAGATTCTCATATGATGTTTCCCATGTCACAGGATCGGTAACCTGATGCTTTAAGTTTAATTTTACTGTACCGAATGCATCTGTTTCATAATCATCTGATAAGCCGAATGTAGAGTATGAGCAAGCCATCCAGTCTTCTATGTAGTATAAGACTATGTAGTCATTTGCAGATATAGTCTGGTCCTTAATGGAATTCCAAGACGATTCATCGTTAAGTACATACATCCAGCCGGCATTGCCTTCTGCTTTTAAACCCAATACGCTGGATACGAACATGCCGTTATTTGTATCAATTACAGCCTTATCTGAAGCGTCATAACCGTTAGCATTTAAAGCTGCAATAATCGCATGTAGAGCCGTATACTCATTCAATGCGTCACTAATACCGTATTCATCAAGACTGAACACTTCTAATGGTACTGCTGTTTTTTCTACTAATGTTTCTTCATAACCTTCGATACGCACATATGCGTAGTCAGTTGTCTGCGCCGAGACTGTCGGCATGATTGCCAGAATCATCGTTAATACGAGAATCAGGCAGATGTGTTTTGAACTTTTTTTCATAATTTCAATCCTCCGTTAAAATTAAAAAACCTTTTCTTACGGAGGAAAAGGATATATTTCACATTCCTCATCGACCGCAAGTAATGTATGCTTTCTTATTCGGCAGGTCTTCTGACTTGAGATCTTAGCTATGCACCTTCCCGTATTACTACAGTGGCTTATCGCAATCGCTCCTTCTTACAGCGGCGGGACCGTGCAGGACTTGCACCTGCTTCCCTATTATAAAATTGCTTTTACCGAAAAAACTCGCATATTTAATTGTATATCTAGTTAATCACAAAACCTAAGTCATGTCAATGAGGTTCTGTTTTTTAATAAGTCGTTTTTGTTGATTTTTTTCTTCCTTTTATTTATCAGAAGCACTATTAATACAACCAGGAAAAATGCTGACATGTATATGGCATTAAATTCATGAAGTTTACTAAGCATAAGATATATATATATTGATAACGCTATAAATTCAATTATAAAAGATAATACATAAAAGCTTTTTTTTCTATTTGGATTACCCATAAATACAGTTAAACTTAACCAGTTCAAAGCAAGTATGAAAAAAGGATAAGCAATGTATGGCAGATAATTCGTATAATCAGTATTAATAAGTTTAGTTACAACAGACATCAGTTTTTCTGGTATTCCCAGATATTCAAAACCTCCGAAATTAATAATCAAAGAATATACAAGATTCAACACAGTTAAAGGTACCCCTATATATACGCACTGTAATAAAGTCTCTCCTGATGAAAAAGCAAATATGTCATTGATAGGTTTTTTGTAATTAATAAGCATTCTTACAACCAAATGCAAAGCTGAAGTTATAAGCGCTATGAAAAAGGTATATAGCAGGTTGTCTGACAATACCATATCAACTGATGGAATAAGAAGTATAAGATAAATAAATATGTTTTTTAACAATATGCCATATAAAAGAAAGCATAGAAGGCCGGTTAATACGCCTTTTCCTCTTTTTTGAACAACAAGCGATATATTTGGTATAAGAGGCACAAAAACAAATGCACCGACAGAAATGGAAATAATGATTAATTCTAAGAAACCAACCATCGTACTACTTAATATATTCTTTTAAGAATAACTCTATCTGTTCAGACCAGCGTTCCCATTCATGCGCTCCGTCATCTGTAGTATATTTGAGATTAAGTCCTGCACTTTGTGCTGCTTTTTTAAACCTTAGGTTGAACATATGAAGAAAATCAGATTTTCCGCAGTACTGGTAAACCTGTAAATCTTTAACAGAATATCCATTAACAGTATTATTCTTTTCTATAAGATATATTAGATCACTGCCTGTTCCAGCGATATCTAATTTTTCACCATATATATTTCGAAAAAGTGTTTTATTCACATTATCGGTTTTTTCATCACCAGTCAGAAGGTTGTCAATATTAGCCATATCCAAAACACCAGAGAAACTTCCTCCGACACAGAACTTATCTGGATTGTTGAATGCGATTTTAAGAGCACCATAACCGCCCATTGAAAGTCCCGCTATCATGTTATTCTCTCTTTTATCGGAAAATCCGAATATTCTTCTTACATATTGAATAAACTCAGTAGTAAGGTATGTGTAAAACGATTCCCCGTACACCATATCTGCATAGAAGCTGTTCTTTGCGTTTGGACATACCACCGCTACATTATATGTTTCTGCTAACCTGGCTATAGTAGTATATGTCAACCAGTCATGGCAGGTACCATGCATGCCATGCAGAAGATATAGTACTTTCATTTCACTTGTTTTTCCAGCAGAAGGGATAA
>JAQVAJ010000380.1 GCA_028690885.1 Clostridia bacterium | reverse complement strand
ATTTATTTATATTATTGTCTCAACGCATAAACTGTGATAACCTATATTATGATTAGTATCAAAATATTAAAATAATTTTATTCAATTAAAATATTTGAGGATGGCATATGGATAGTTTAGAAAAAAAAGGCATGAATTCTAGTTTACTAAACAACAGAAAAATATTTTACGCGCTTTTAATTCTTGTATTCATTATCGGTTCCTTTCTAACTTGGAAAACTCAAACAAATGCTATAGAAACACAGAAGCAAGAAACTATTATGTTAGCAAAGAGCGCTTCATCATTAATACCAAAATCATACCTTCTTACACTGACAGCATCAGAGCTAGACCTGGAAAAAGAGGAATATAAAATAATTAAGCAAAACCTAATCAGATTTGTTGAAAACAATGAACTAATACATTTTGCTTATATATTCATGTTAAAAGATGACGATATATACTTTGCTGTAGATTCAGAACCTGAAAATTCATCAGACTATTCCCCACCGGGAGAGATTTATTATGAAGCTGAAGAATGGGATTATATACCCTTTATTCAGAAAATTCCTACTGTGTCTGAACCCTTTGAAGATAGTTGGGGAAAATGGGTAAGTGTATTAGTCCCAATTACCGATTACGAAAACAATGAAATACTAGGAGTGTTCGGTTTGGACTACCCTGTCAGCACATGGTATATGAATACTCTTCGTAATACTATTCAGGTTGGGATAATGACCTTATGTGTGTTAGCCATAATTATTGTTCTTCAAATGATAATTTCTATGAATTTCGAACTTAAAAAAGAAAAGCAATTAATTTTTGAGACTGATAATCGGTTAAGAGACAGTATGGCGTTATATAAAGCAGTATTTGATCAGACTACAATAGGAATCGCTATTGCTGACAACTTTAAATATCTAGTGGAAACACAGACAGGTATTCCAAGCATAAATCCTGCTTTTGAAAAAATACTAGGAAGACCAAAAGAGCAAATTGCTGATGTAACATGGTCAGAGATAACAAATCCTAACGACCTGGGTGTTGACCTGGAATACTTCAAACAATTCAAAGCAGGTATTATAGAAGGTTACGAGATGGATAAAAGGTATATAAGGCCAGATGGCAAGGAAGTCTGGGTTCATATGATAATATCACCTTTGCACTTTGAAAATCCGCATAACAAGTATCACCTTTGCATAATTGAAGACATAACTTCAAGAAAGATTATTGAAAAGAATCTTAAGGAATCAGAAAACAGCAAATCCATTCTTTTGGATAATTTACCAGGAATGATTTACAGATGCAAATTTGATAAGGACTGGACCATGCTTTTTACTTCACAAGGATGCAAAGAATTAACAGGATACGATTCAGATAGTCTTATTAATAATTCTGAAGTATCATACAATAATATTATCGCTCCAAAATATCGTCAATACATTTGGGATAAATGGATAACAGTTCTTAACAAGAAGCAGAAATTTATTTATGAGTATGAAATAATCACTGCTGACGGACAGACAAAATGGGTTTATGAGCAGGGCCAGGGTATATATGATGAATTTGACAATGTTGTTGAACTTGAAGGGCTCATAATAGATATATCTGACAGAAAAAACAGTGAAGACAGAATAAGATATGTTAATGAGCATGACGCTCTTTCTGGATTGTATAACCAAAAATCATTAGTTGAGCATTTCAATAATGATATTGAGAATGAAGAAAACATAAGTAAGGCTGTAATTATTATTCACATAAAAAGATATAATCTTATGATAACCGCATATGGATACTCATACTGTGAATCCATTACATTAGATTTAGTTAATAACCTGTCTTCTTTAACAGATGAAACTCATATGCTATATCAGCTTTCCATGGATAGGTTCGCTTTATATGTTAAAAACTTCAAAAACATAAAAGAATTGACCCAAGTTGCAGAAAAGATAGTTAATATTTTAAGTTATAATGTAGCATTAAGATCATATGGTGCATGGGTTGGATTAGATATTTATGATAAATCAATTCCTGATATTCACACTACGCTCAAAAATGCCACTATGGCTGCTAATTTCGTAAAAGGGATAGAGCCTTTCGGATACAGTATTTATAATACTCAGATGGAAGAATCAATACGAAGACAAGAAGATGTAAAAGATGTAATAGCCAGTATATGTAATGATAGTAAAAGGGAAGTGTTCCATCTTGTATATCAGCCGATTTTAGATAAAAAGGGAGATATATGCTTCTTTGAGGCATTAGCCCGTATAGATGACGACAAATTAGGTAGCGTAAGTCCTTCAGAGTTCATACCTATCGCTGAAAAACGTCATTTAATAGTTGACTTAGGTAGAATTATACTTGATGAAGCTTGCAAGTTCATAAAACTTCTGGAGAATAACGGACAAAAAGATATTTCTGTGTCGGTAAATATATCAGCTATTCAGATATTAAGAGATGATTTTCTATCTGATTTGAGATATATAATTAACAAAAATAGAATTCCTACTCACATGCTAATACTAGAAATAACAGAATCAGTTTTTGCAGAAAATCTTGAATTCATCAACTCCCAGCTGGCTAAAGCTCAGGTTATGGGTATACGTTCTGCAATAGATGATTTTGGAACAGGATACTCGTCTTTGTCAAGAGAAAGAGAATTAGCAGCTGATATTATAAAAATTGATAAATTCTTCATTGA
>JAQVAJ010000379.1 GCA_028690885.1 Clostridia bacterium | reverse complement strand
GGTTCTCCTTCTTGTTCATAATCCTCACGGCAGGTGTAAATATACTTCTTACCTGTTTTAATGTCCTCAAAAGGAACTACAATATCAGAATGCCCAAGATATTTTCCCTTATCTCCGCAGAACACCTCATGTCCGTCATCCAGACTAAGAAGACGTTCTCCCCAGAATAACTCGTCCACCCCATCATTATTGAAATCAAGAACCGGACACAGATGGCTGGAACGAGCTCCTCCATCATCGTGAGGTATTTTTATATCCCATCTCTTTTCCACACCTTTATTGTATCCCTGCAAATACATATCCCTGTATGTTCCCTGAGCGGTAACAAGAACAGGCTCGTTATGAACATATCCGCCTGTGATAAAGAAACGGTAAGAATGCGACATTGTATCATTAATTGTATTATCAGGCCATTTCCACTGTCCGCTTGTCTTTCCGGTAAGAGGATCAATTCGCTCTAAAACTCTTGCATTTAAGCTGAAGGGAATGTTGGGATTGAGATTGTTAACAAACCAGATCTCATCCACCCCATCCTGATCCAAATCAAAGGAAATAAAAGGCGCATACCAAACACCCGGAATGACACCATTCCCCAAGTCCCTTTTCCACATAACGACACCATCCATCGTGTATAATGCCATTTTTAATGTATCTGTTGGATAGTTAAACATCTCCGGCCATGGGTCCAGATTTCCCTGGCTCGAATATACAAACAGAACTGCCTCAGGCATATCCTTACCTAAGGACACAGGTACTGAACGAACCTGTTTTAACTTTATTCCCAAATCAAATTCCTTCAAACACTTAATATCCATTTTTTACTCCTATCTAGTTGGACAATTGTCCATTTCAATTAATTAATCTATTTATATAGTTCCAGTATCTCTTCCTGAAGGTCAGGATAAAGTTCAGCATTGTGGTAAGGCTTAACTGTCAGTCCCCCATCCTTATCAATCATGTATTCACTAAATCCCTGTATGAGAGTATCCGCTTTCTTTTTTGTCACTACGTTATAGCTGCTGTATCCACTGTTCTGGTTGTATGCAAGAATTATTCCTTTATACTTAATCGCAAAATCATTCATGTGGTCATGCCCTGAAATAAACGCTTGTGTGGAACCGTACTCAAGCATTACATCAAAAAATCCGTTATTATGCCCTGATGCACACACGCCTTCAAGCTTACTCCCGAATAAAAGCTCAGCATCAGATTTTCCTTCAGACGCTTCATTATATGCTGTGTTGAACTCCTGTAAAGGTATATGATTGAATACAACAGATTTAACAGTATGACCTTCTTTAGCGTTAATATCTTCAACAGCTTCTGTATACCACTGTATCTGGCTTTCTTTTATATAATCATCTTTCCTGTTGTTTGTGGATTCAATCTCCTCTTTATACTTTTCTATATCATCACTGGACATATCGCTTCCGCTGTCAAAAAAGTACAGAGACTGACGAATACTGCCGTCAGAATTAAGAAGATTTATCACATGGTTGCCTACACCCCAAACTTCTTCACCGCTTTTTGTAGTCTTTATATCCTCTTCAGCCAGACAATGGGGATAGGATGCAAATATTTCCATCATTTTCTGTCTGGATATACTGCCAATGTTGTCTCCCTCATGATTTCCAAGAACCAGTGTCCAGTAGACTCCCAGCTCTTCCATAAGCTCACCCAGCTGCTTAGCACGTCTCCCATTTAAAGCTGATGTTATATTATCTCCTACAAACACCACCAGGTCTGGTTTTTGTGAGGATATATTCCGTATAAGCATCTGTATCGTCACGTTGCCATTTTCTTTGTATGTATCCAGATGAAAATCGGTAAAACCTATAATCTTAAAATCATCATCAAGATAATTGCCCGATGCATCTGTCTTGGCAAGAGCTGTATACTCACCTTGAACCTTTACAACGTTATATTCCTCGTTTTTTATGATAAGAGAATGGTCAAATTTATATGTCACAGGAAGAAAGGCTATAAGCATCCCAATTGTTACTGCTAAAACAATTATTATAGAGATTATTACTGTTTTTGAAAGTTTACCTTTTTTCTTTTTCTTATCTTTACTTTCTATATTTTTCATATGCCAGTTACTCCTTTATTTTAATATCTACTATAATTTACTCAGCCTCAATGAATGCAGAAAGTGCATTAACCATCATCGATAAATCAAAAATCTTCGGAAAATCCTTTGCATCAACACCTTCTGAATATTGGTTATAAAGATTAAGGCAAAGCTCATACCCTCCACCCTGTTGTGAGGAAAAATCCTTAAACAGTTCATACATACCTTGCGCATCGTAGGTCACAAAAGGATTATCAGCAATCAGTTGAGGTTTATTATCAACTGGATTGGAATTTGAGAAAACAGCACAGTACTGCATAACTTCAGTAAGCTTTGTAAAATCATATTCTCTCATCCCCTCTATTGAAGCTTTCGCATCTTCATAGCTCATATCCATATTACCATTACGGTAATCTGCACATCTTACAAGTGCTTCTATAAATTTCTTTGAATAAGTAGGTGTATTTTCAAGCCATTCATCCGATGCTACCCATATGCCTCTTATAGATCCATCCTCATTAAAACAATCTACAAAAACCACTGTAAGCTCTTTATCCTTACCCATTACATAAGGTATTTCGTCAGCGTTGATATATGCAATATCTATTCCCTGC
>JAQVAJ010000378.1 GCA_028690885.1 Clostridia bacterium | reverse complement strand
TGACTGGTTACATGAAAGGTGAGGATATGCATGTATGCATGCTGATGCATGCCCAGGAATCTCAATTTCCGGTATTACATCAATACTTTTCTTCTTACAGTATTCAACTATGTCTTTCATCTGGCTTACGGTATAGTATCCAGTATGAGGATTTGGATTGTAGTATCTTCCAAAATTTGAATGTGTTCTTACTGAACCTTTCTCAGTAAGCAACGGATATTTCTTTATTTCCATTCTCCAACCCTGATCGTCCACCAAATGCCAGTGAAACTTATTAAACTTGAATAAACATGCTGCATCAATCATCTTTTTTAAGTCTTCAACAGAAAAGAAATGTCTTGCACAGTCTATCATGAATCCTCTGTATGAAAAAGCCGGTTTATCTTCAATTGTGATATATGGAATATTGCCAGAATAGTTATACTCAAGCTGTTTTAATGTCTGGTATGCGAAATTCTCTCCTGCTTTATTTGAGCATCGAACTTTTGCGCCTTTTTCATCTATCACAATAGAGTAACCTTCAGCGGAATACTTAGAATCATATTCCACGGATGTATTTTCAAATATGCTTTTTCTAAAGAAAAGCTTGTAATCAGTGTGAAACTCATTAGGCAGAGGTACAAGATTAATATGCATAACAATCCTCCAAATTTTTACATTAATATATATATTCTACCACAAAAACTTGATTATTGACCGGTAAGCATAAAACGGCCTTTTTTCCATGATTTAATTCCTAAGAATGTTACTAAACCTCCTAGGAAAGCTATCCCTATCCATGTCAGTACTGTCACATTCCATCCATATGAACTTGCAACAACTCCTATAGTTACTCCCGATAAGGCCGATGCCATATATGAACAGGCATCTAAAAAACCAGTAACTGATGATGCTCTGCCGACATTGGAAAAATTTAGAGGTATGAATGTTAAAAACATTGTATTTACCCCAAGCATTGAAGCAGTCGTAAATGCAAGCATTATTACTGCAAATATCATAGAGTATCTTCCAAAGAAGAAGAGAAGGCTAAGTGAAACTACACTTATTAAAAACATTATTGCAGCTGTCATCATTTCGTTCTTAATAACATTCTTAAAAAGCTTTACTGCAAGATATACACCTATAAGATTAAATAGCGGCAGTATGATTGTAACTAGTGAAGCTGTTGATGCTTCGGTATCAAAGAACTGACTTACATATGTAGGAACCCATAAAGTTACTCCGTCTTTGAGTATTCCATTAAAGAATATACCTACAACTGCAAATATGACCCCTGTCCCTATAATCAAAGGCATAAGCCGTTTTCCCGATACAGGAGCCTTTACTGATACAGTTTCCTTCTTTATTTCTTCTAGCTTTCTGATTCTAACCTCAGAAAAATAGTCCCTTAATGAATTCATCCCTATAAACCATACAAAAGCCATTACCATTACTATTAGTCCTGAAACAATAAAGACCATTCTCCATGTCATAAATTTCAAAAATAGCGAAGCAATAAGATAAGACAGTATATTTCCCACAGGTATGCTTGCAGATATTGATGTGCCTGCCTTCAACTGCTGTTTTCTTAGAAGAAAATCCGAAAAACATCTTACTAAAGGTGCCCATAACATAGAACAGAAATATCCGTTAAAACACCATAATATGATTATTAAGATATGAGAGGAAGACAGTCCAACAAATATATTCATTAATGCAGAACCTAAAAGCCCTATGAATATCATAAATTTTGGATGAACTTTGTCCCCTATTAACCCATTCACAAGCTGTCCTGCCCCATAAGATGCAAAAAACGCAGTACCTATTGCACCACCGAATTCCAGTGTAAATATACCATCTGCAACCATATCGCTAAGTGATGTTGAAAAACCATATCTGGCAAGATAGTTAATCATGTATGAGAACCAGCAGAGCATGGTAAGTTTTTTAGCATTTTCGTCAAATTTCAAATTAATACCAATCCTTGTAATACTAAGTCAGTATATTAACACAATGACTGATTCTGTGAAAGACCTTCTTTTGTAAATGTATGAACAGTATGACAAACTTCCTTTAAAAATTTCCTGTCATGTGATACTGAAATTATAGTTCCGGGAAAAGCAGTCAGACTTTTTCTAATAACAGGATTTGATAAAGGGCTTAAGTTTCTTGTTGGTTCATCTAAAACTAAAACATTGCAACCTTCTAAAATCATTTTAAGGAAAAACAGTTTGGCTTTTTGCCCTCCTGACAATGAAGATATTTTATTAAGCATTTCAGATGGTGTGAATTTCATGCCTCCCATATACTGCCTTGCTCTCGTAACATCTTCCTTTTTCATGCCTGGGACTAAAAAATCCATACATGAACTATCCAAATTCATTAGATCCTCGTAATCCTGAGGCATATATCCAACCCTTATACCTTCTCTTTTAGGTATTCTTTTAAGGATTTCTTTTAAAAAAGTTGTTTTTCCTACACCATTATTTCCAACAATTCCTATATGTTCCCCTCCTTTTACATATAGTTCGATATCTTTTGCCAAAACCGTATTTTCAATCATAAGCTCATCAATACATATATCAAGAACTTTTCTTGATTTGTCTATGTATGAATCCTCATAAAACCTTATAAATATAGCTTCCTCTGCATCAGAAAAATCAGCAAAATCCTCTTTTTCCCTTTCAAATCTCTTTTCCATAGATTT
>JAQVAJ010000377.1 GCA_028690885.1 Clostridia bacterium | reverse complement strand
ATAAAGGTGAAGCTATATCAGTCATAGCATGGGATATACCGGGAGATGGATATGATGCAGGGTATGTGAACATATTAAGCAGTGATACAGATATATGGCTTAAGATACAGAATATACAATTTCTGCTCGGCTTTCTTGGTGTTAATGACTGGTGATAAGGGATAATGACATGAGCATTAAAAAATAAAATATTTTCATAAATCTGCCCACCCGTTGCTCCTTTTTTACGTTATATATAGTGTAAGGTGTAATAGATGCTGAAACGTGTTAATTAAACTATCAAAGTATTAACAAATGAAAGGTAAGTGATATTATAAAACTAGAAAAAGAAATAAGAAATACATATGATACAAATCGACATGAGAGATTTTTTCATCTATCCATCCGATTGTAATATAAGAAGGTGGTTCCATTAGGGAAGTTATAGTATAAAAACAAGTAAAAAAATAAATTCTATTTAAAGGAGAAAGTAATGAAAAAATTTAAAAAAATATTTCAGTAATTTTATTAATATGCCTGATAGCTATGACATCATTTGTATTTGCTGGAGGAACGGATTCATATCATGGATATATTTCAGCTGTTGCTGAGTGGGATGCAGATTTATCTATCACTCAATATGATGATTATGCTGAAGCTTCAATCTTTATTGATCCTTATTTGCCTACAAATGATTTATACTGTCAGATTGATCTCTACATTATCCAAAGAGATCCTATTACACAGCAGATTTCTGCAAAGGAAAGTCATATAGTAGCTGACTATGTAGTATATGGCAGTACAGGATTAAGCTCGGATTCAGGGTACTATATAGTTTCAACTGTATCATACCACGAAGCATATTGTAACGGTAACATTGATAATGCAAATTTGTCTGTAGGGTCATAATTATTTAAGTTATATTTTAATTATTCTATTAGATTACAAGGGAAGGAATCATATGAAGTTATTATGAAAAATTGTGCATTAAAAATAATATTGGCAATACTAATTCTAAGTATGCTGTTAACTGGGTGTGGGCAGAATAAAAGAGATAATTCCAATAATACATTATATATTGATATGAATAATTCTATATGCAAGGAAGGTATACTGGTATCCGATAAAGGGGTGATGACATATTATGATTATGAAACTGGGCAAGGAACAATTCTATGCACGCGTTTACAGTGTAATCATGATGTATATGATAAGGATACTAATCCTAATCCTGAATGTCCAGCAGTATCACCCGATAAGTGTCCTATAAAATGCGCATTTATTACGAATGGGAAATTATATTTTGCTACTGAGGGTTTTGTCGATAAGGAAAAAGGCATAGTAACATCCAAATTATATAAAGCAGACCTAAATGGCGAGAACAGGGTATACCTTGGTGAAATTGACTTTAGTTTCCAACTTCATACCGCATTTATCCATGAAAACTATCTTTTTGGAATAGTAACCAGCATCAAGGTAGTTAGTGAAGCAGATGGAAATGTTGAGACGCAATCATTCTCACGGATTATTGCATTGGATCTTAATACATTGGAGATAACATATCTTTCTGAACCCAATGAAACATCTGGCAACTTGCAAGCATATGTATATGACGGAAAATTGTACTGCATGTTTAGGAAACTCGGTACTGAATTAGATGAACTGTCTGAAATAAGGGTTTTTTCGCTCAAAGATTTTTCTTTAGCCGATACTATTCAGACAAAAGGGTTCTCATTTGTAAAGTACTGTAAGGACAATATGTATTATGCATATTCACCAGAAGGTACTGATAAGATTAATTTATGTAGAAGAAGCCTTAAAACAGGAAAGGAAACAATCTTGCATGTCTTTAGCGATACAAAAAATGTATCCTGCGGTATTTTTACTGTGGCAGGTGATTATATATTCTATATGCTGTCTTATTACGATGGGGTCAATCCATCTGAGAACAGAGGAACCTACGTATTCAACATGAAGGATGAAAGTATAATTGAAACAGACTTTTCATATTCAGGAGTATATGCACCTATTTCCAGCTCAGTGGATGACGAACATATTCTGCTTGATTACGCTGAAAAAGGTAAGGTTGTGTACAGATATATGAAAGCAATTGATTTTATAAATAAATCCATGAATTTTATTGATATAAAGCCATCTGAGTAATAAAAAGGAGCAGAATAAAGGAAATTAACATGTTGCATGATATATTTTAACCAGAAAAGAAAAATATTTTTAAAAGTTGTCCACCCTCTACCCTTTTTTTACGTTATATATAGTGTAAAGCAAAATAAATGCCATAGGGTAGAAAAGAGACCAGTATAGATTATAACGATTGACAAATGAATAGTGAGTGATAAAATGAAGACAGAAGTGAAATAAAAAATACATCTGATACAAATAGACATGAGAGATTTTTTCATCTATCCATCCGATTGTAATATAAGAAGGTGGTTCCATTGGGAAAGTTATAGTATGAAGACAAGTAAATAAATACTATTTAAAAGGAAAAAGTAATGAAAAAATTTAAAATAATGTTTTCAATAATTATGTTAATATGCTTATTATCCATGACAGCATTGGCATTTGCTGGAGGTTCAGATGCATATCATGGATATATTTCAACTGTTGCTGAGTGGGATGCAGATTTATATATTACAGCCAATGATGATTATGCAGGCGCATCTACAACAATTTATCCTGTCAGTCCGACAAATG
>JAQVAJ010000015.1 GCA_028690885.1 Clostridia bacterium | reverse complement strand
TTTTTGCTTCATACTCTTCCATCATTTTTTCTATATATTTGTTTACTTCATCCTTGTTGTAACCGCTCATCGAGCTACGGAATCTTTTCTTTGCCATATCACACCTCTTCTTAGTATTGTCTGTTTACTAATTTTATACTACAAATCACTTAAATATCAAGTTTTTTTAAAATATCATGCTTTCTTTGTGTTCTTTTATCCATTTCTCAGCTGCTTTAACCCATATTTCGTTAGGTATAGGGTCATAATTCTCATAACCTCCATCACGGGCCATATTTTGCGCTTTATGAAGAAAATCCAGACTGTGATAGAATTTCGTATAAAATGAATCTGCAATAAGCTTTATCCAGAAATCGTGCTTATACTTATCTATATCTTTCAAGTAGTATGATGATAACTCATCAGGATCATATTGGATGTAAACATTCTCGTAATCAAAGTTTTTTGTGTTTTCATCTACAGATATGATACCTATGCTGAACGCATCATCACGATTATAGCATTTCATAGCACAAGGTATTCCCAAAGGACCGGGATTGATGAAATGCTTGTCTTTAATTTTCAAGCAGTATGACTGATGAGCATGCCCCAGTAAAAACAAGGAACAATCATATCTGTCATACATATCCATGAATGTATCTATGTGCGACGAAGGTAATATGAAATGCCTTGTACTTATATGAGATCCATGCACCATAAGTGTGTCAATACCAAACAGACTAATTCGTTTTACATTTGGAAGACTTGAAATATATCCCAAACCAGCCTCATTGAGGTCTTCATATGTTTTAACCAGGCTTTCGCATTGATAGTTATCGTCCCAGATATCTCTTTCACCTTTATGATAGCTAATCATATACTCTTCCCTGTTTCCTCTTATTACATCATCTGTAAGATTAGATATCACTTCAAGAACACCCAAAGAATCAGGTCCGTCAGTTACCATGTCACCTAAAATAATATACCTCTCCACTCCTTGATCTTTACATATATCAAGAGCTTTGAGAAGCATATGAAGATTTCCGTGTATATCTGAAAGGATAGCGGCTTTTCTCATTTATGTAATGTGCTTTCTCGCTATCTTGTCCATTTCCTCTTCATTCTTTGGAGGTTTTACATCGCTGAAAAGTTCCCATTGTTCATTATGTTCAACTTTCTCTTTTGGTCCTAATAACATAAGTGGTGATAAACTTTCCATCTCTGTCATGAAATCACATGTATATGTCTCGTACATTGAAGCGGAATAATCAGGATAAACCATGTCTTCTAATGGAGAGAACTTTTTTACGAACATATCATCATTATTAAAATATGCAGCCCACCCGCTAGTATTAGAAATTCCAAATTTAAAAGGTTTTATGGCTTTTGAATCGTGCTGTAAAAATATATATCTACTACCCCACTGGACTCTTTTATCTGACATATCTGTGTATGGCCATAAAGAAAGCATTCTGTTAGGAAGAAGCAATGTATCCAGTGTTTCCTGAGGAACTACTTCAAGTCCACCTGGTGCCACCACAGTAAGAGCCCATGCTGCAAGCTCAACATCCCAAAGATTATAGTTTGTCAATGTATGCTTAAGATAAACTTTTGAACTTTCATCATCAAGAACTACTTCAATATCTTTTTTTATCATAGTTGTTTTTTCTACAGGCTGTGAAACTTTAATGCCATTTTCAATAATCTGTACATCTACTGGAAAGTTATCAGGATAATAACTTCTAATCTCGTGTTCCGGACTGTGCCATAATCTGTGGCCTCCATATATCATCCATTCATCCCCACCTGATTTTCCTATTTGGTCTTCTTTTTCACACATAACGTTAAATCTTCCTATAAATCCATATCTTATTATCCTTGGACCTACATCAGAAGTAACAACGACTTCAACAGTATCATTAAATATTCTATAGCAATTATTCCATCCTCCATACGGGATTTTTTCCACTTTGACTGTCATAAAACACCTCCGGCTTTTTTATAATACCATTATACTATGCAATTAACTGCATAGGTGATTCATTAGAATTTAATTCTGTATTTTATCCTTTTTTACCTGTAAACCAGTGGATTATTGGGATAAATAGGAAAATTATCCAGCCTGGATGCCATAGATTCCAAATAAATCCTATTGCAAGATAAATAAGAACTATTATCAGCGTATATGATACTGCTCTGGACTTTATTGCATTTACTACCGCATAATACACTGGTATAGTAAGGAACACTATCCAGCCCGGATGCCATAGATCCCAAATGAAGCCCATTAGTAAGAAAACTATTGTTGCAAGTACCGGATATGGAAATGTATTTGGATTCCTTCTGTTATACCATTTATCAAAATTTATATCCACTGTATAACCTTTTTTCTTCTCATTTTCCTGTTTGTTTTCAAAATCGTCCATTTGTGCCCCTTTCAAATTAAGTGAAATAATGAAATGATATGGATATTGTAATATAAAATGGCAAAAATATCAAAAATCTCTTAGTATTAAGTATTTAAATTCATATACTGCAATAATTTTACTCGTACATATTATTGTCTATTTTTAAGTGAAAGAAAAAGCCTAAAAGGCTTTTTTTGAATTTTTGCTTATAGAATTATGAAATACTTACCTTATACTATTTATCAAAGTTATATCTTATAGTCTTCTCCTGTGCCATAATACTTCTCAACATAATCAATATCCTTATCTCCTCTTCCACTTAAGTTGACCAGTATTGAATTAGCTGTATTGGCTCTTGCAGCTTTAATAGCATAAGCAAGCGCATGAGAACTTTCAAGAGCTGGTATAATTCCTTCGTATCTTGAAAGCATGAAGAAAGCCTCTATAGCTTCTTTATCGGTTACTGATGTGTAATCAACTCTTTCAATATCATGCAAGAATGCGTGTTCCGGACCTACTGATGGATAATCTAGTCCGCTTGCTATTGAATATACAGGAAGTGGATTTCCTTTGTCATCCTGAAGAAGAAGGCTCTCAAAGCCATGTAAAATTCCTTTTTTACCGAATGTAATGCTTGCAGCGTTATCTCCAACATTAGGCCCTCTGCCCATTGGTTCTACACCTACTATCTTTACAGGATCCTTCAAAAATGCAGTAAACAGTCCCATTGCATTGCTTCCTCCTCCGACACATGCACAAATCTGGTCAGGAAGCTCTCCAGTCATCTCCATATATTGCTCTCTTGCTTCTATTCCTACTACCATCTGAAAATCCCTAACCATCATTGGGAAGGGGTGAGGTCCTACTACTGAGCCTATACAATAAATGGAATCTTTGTAATTCTTCATATATGATTCAAAAGCAGAATCAACTGCTTCTTTTAATGTTTTTAGCCCGTGTGATACAGGTACTACTTTAGCCCCCAATATCTTCATTCTTGTAACGTTAGGTGCTTGTTTGATTATATCAACTTCACCCATGTGAATCTCGCACTCAAGTCCGAAGAATGCAGCAGCTGTTGCAAGTGCAACGCCGTGCTGGCCTGCTCCTGTTTCTGCTATAAGACGTTTTTTACCCATATATTTAGCAAGTAGTCCTTCACCCATACAGTGATTCAGCTTGTGAGCTCCAGTATGATTGAGATCCTCTCTCTTTAGGTAAATCTGACATCTGCCAAGCCTGTTAGATAATCTCTCGCAATGATAAACAGGTGTAGGTCTTCCTTGAAATTCTCTTCTTATACGCCTAAGCTCATTGATAAATGAGGCTGAATGAGCAATTGTCATATATGCCTGCTCAATTTCCTTAAATCCATCAACTAACTCAGGCGGAAGAAATGCTCCGCCGTATTGCCCAAATCTTCCTGCTATATCAGGATAAATTTTCGTGTAGTTCGTAAAATCCATATTACCGTCCTCCAATTTAATCTACTTTTTATTTAGCATAGCTTTCCTGTAGGCTTCGCCTTCCCAACCCATTATGAATGCTATATCTTCATCCTTCATAGTATATGTCTCAAGATTATTTTTTTTGGCTTCATCCATGATAAACAAAAAAGCACATATACTCTCTTCCAGTGTAAGAGCTTCTTTGTATGAGACATAATACTTTGTTATACCGCTTGATAAATCAATTCTAGCCTTTTTCTCTGCGTTTTTTGTTGTAACCTCACCAAGAAGATACGCTGCCTGGTCAGGATATAGTATATTTGAATCGAACCATTCATCAGTATATTCTTTACCTTTAAGGTAAGCTATAAGCCTTGGAGTATTAGAAACATATACTCCTTCTGATTCCATCTTCACTGATACATCTCCATATAGCTCAGTAATATTTAATTTTTTTCTGATACTTTGAGAAACATAATCATTAATCTTTTCTGCTTCATCCAAAGTCTTTGCAGTTATTATAACTCCATGGCTTCCCATGAATATAATATTAGGTATACATCCCATCAGTTCAATCTGCTTTTGTATTTCCAAAGTCAGATAAAAGCCAGGTGCTATATATGGAAGCCATAAGTACCTATACTGCGAATTTTCAAAAAGCTCTTTTGCTATACTTTCACCTTCTTTTGTACAACAAAGAAGATTACCGTATACTGAATGAGTATGTATAACATATTTTTCCAACAGAGAATGAAATCCTGCTTCTATTGAAGGTCTTCCTTCATTCAAGCCTTCAAGCTTAACCATATTATCCTTTACAAACTGTGAGCTTTCTTTATAGAAGTCTCTTTTTTCAGTTAAGTCTACTGTTTTATAGTATTGTCGAACTTTTGCATAATCAACAACAACAAATCCATCTTTTTCTGTTATATCGCAAAGTTTACATCCTGAAGCTTTTACTGCCATAAGCTTATCATCAAATTTAACAGATGTATTTCCACCACCGCCTTGTGTATAATCCGGCATTTGTCCTACTCGGCAGGACATTTCTATCATTTCCTTAATAAATCTATCATACATTTTGGACACCTCTTTTTCGCTTATAAATTGGATTTTATACGCATTTTAACCTTTATTCAATATATTTTTTTTGTAATATTCATATTTTTCTTCCCAAAGGTCTAAATCTTTAGGCAAATATGATTTAACTTCAAAACTGTTCTTGACTATTTCGCGGGCTTCTTTGAGATTTTTTATTTCCTTTAAGGCTATAAGCTGAGCAACAATATTTCCAATTGCAGTAGCCTCAATAGGCCCTGATGTTACTTCAATACCTAAGGCATTTGAAGTAAACTGAGATATCATAGTGTTTTTACATCCACCGCCTACCATATGCAGTTTGGGGATACGACTTCCAACTATCTCACATAATCCATCAAATACATATCTGTATTTAAGTGCTAAACTTTCCATTATGCATCTTACGATTTCTGGTCTGCTTTGAGGAACATACTGCCCGGTTCGTTTGCAAAAATCTACCACTCTTTTTGGCATTTCACCTGGATGGTAAAAATTCTGATGATCAACATCAATAAGACATGCAAAAGGTTTTACTTTTCTGGCTGACATTTCCAACTCATCAAATGAAACCGGGTCACCTTCTTTATTCCACTGTCTTCTGCATTCTTGATATATCCATAAACCCATAATGTTTTTAATCAGCCTTGCTGTCCTGTTTATGCCGCCTTCATTTGAATACTCATATTTATATGTTAAATCATTTACTACCGGGCTGCTAAGTTCTGAACCTAATATTGACCAAGTCCCGCTTGATAAAAATGCAAACAAGTCAGTATCAGCTGGGGCTGATATCATAGCCGAACCTGTATCATGACCTGCAACAGCAGTTACTGTTATCGGTTTCAATCCAGTTTCATAACACACTGAAGGGGTAAGCGTGCCTATTACTGTAGCACTGTCTTCAACCTTTTCTAAAATATTAGTCGGAATTCCAAGCTTGCTTAGTAATTCAAAGTCCCAGTCACCAGTTTTGGAGTTAAGCATCTGCGTGGTACTGGCAATAGAAAATTCTGATATTTTCTTTCCAGTCAGAAAATATGATAAAAGATCAGGCATAAATAAAAGTTTATCCGCCCTTTCCAATAACTCTGGATTATTTTTTGCTATAGCATAAAGCTGATAGATTGAATTAAACTGCATAAATTGTATACCGGTTCTTTCGTACAAATTACGTTTACCGATTATATCCCATACTTCATCCATTAATCCATCAGTCCTCTTATCTCTGTAATGTACAGGGTTTTCTAGAAGTCTTCCCCTTTCATCAATAAGTCCGAAATCAACTCCCCATGTATCAATACCTATACTTTGTATATCTTCATGGCCTGCTTTTTTAGCTTCTATAAGACCAGTCTTCATTTCATAAAAAAGACGTAATACATCCCAGTACAGGGTATCATGTACATAAACGGGATCATTGGAAAATCTATGTATTTCCTCAATATTTATTTTTTTTCCATCATATGTCCCTAACATAGCTCTGCCGCTGCTCGCGCCAAAATCATATGCCAATACCTTAATCATTTCATACCTCCAATGATTTTTATTGATTCACTATTAAATAAAAATTATGCTAAGTCTATTTTCTCAATATACTTATCAAGCTGAGCATTCTCAAATTCAGCAGCCAGTTTTGACAAAGGTTCTAACTGGTCTTCTAAAGCAAATAGCTCGAAAGCCTTTACATACTCTTTATATCTTTCTTTAGGTATGTATATTGGCAGGAATCCTTCTTTCATAAGAACATAATTCATTATCAGTTTGCCTGTTCTGCTGTTACCATCTACAAATGGATGTATTTTCATAAACATGGCATATGCATACATTGCTTTTTCAGTAGCTGTCTCATAAGGAAGATAAGGAAGTTCGTTAAAGTACTTCTTCATTTTATAGTATGCCTTTTCTGGTGATGGCGGCACATGCTTTCTTCCAGGTATCAGAAGATTTACATTTCTGTATACTCCGCCTACTGATATGTCCTCAACAACAATAGCATTAATCTCTTTTACTGCTTCTTCATCAAGATATGTATTCTTTTTCAAATACATCTTCATGAAACGAAAAGCCTTGCTATGGTCTGTAATCTCGAGTACATCGTTATCTTTCTCCATGTCTTTTGCATTGTTTTCCAAAATGCTTCTGACTTCATCTCTGGAAAGCCTGTTTCCTTTGATTTTAGTAGATTCATAGGTATAGCTGCACTCGAATTCTTTTTCCAGAGCCTCAATCTGCTCTGTGGATAACTTGGACAAATTACTGTTCACATAATCTCTTTTCCTGCACAATTCTTCGTAGCTCAATTGCAAACACCTTCTTTCCTATTTATTATAAAACATAGCTTTGGTTATGTCCTTAGTCGCTTCCTGTTCATGCTTAATTAAAGCATACGTGGATTCTCTCAACTTGTCAAAAAATGAATCCCTCATTGCCTTACATACGAAATTCTGCCTTGGCGAGTGAATGTCTTCTCCACTTATCTGAAATAATTGATATTGCTCACATAATGCTTTTACCCTGACAAGCTGCTCTTTGGTATTTCTTGAAGGCATATAGGTAACAGCATTAAAACCAAGTTCTTTTAAGATATAGAAGAGTTTATCTATGTATGAGTCTTCAAACTTCTGAGGTTTTTTATCTCCTGTAACCGAATTTTTTACATCACCTAAGTATGCATAAGCAGATATTGCTTTTGTCTTATTGCATAAAGCAATTATATCTTTTACATCCGGACACTCATCATATGCGTCAACATAGAATAAAGATATAAGATCACTTTTAATCGCACCTAAAAGATCAAATTCATATACGGGGTTATTCTCGTCACTTAAGAGATTTTCATTCTTCTCGCTAAGAGGCAGTTTCAATGTCTGCTTATAAAAAGATACAAGCGCCTTTCCTTTATGAAAATGGTCTATCATCTTAAGCGCTAGCGCATAGGATATATGCCTTTCGGTAACTGAACCGCCTTGTTGATACAAAGATAACGGAAGTACATCTTTTTCGAAATCTATAAAGATGTCATATTTACCGAAAAGATCATTTATCTTATTGCACATCATCTGATTTCTTATGTTTCTGGCTTCTCTGTAAGGAGCCATAAAATCCTGTATTGTTTTTATGTGCTGGTGAGGTATCCCATGCAGAGCTACATAGGCTACTGAATCCTGGTCTGGGTTATTTATCCTTATACCATTCAACTCCGTCTTGTCCATACGGACCCTTACTTCAATCCCGCATGTTATCGGCATATCAAGTATTGCACCTGCCTGTATGAACTCTTCACATCCTGCAGCAGAATCATGATCCATAATGCCTGCTGTCTTAAGACCGTTCATATATGCCATAAAAAGTGCTTTAGTGGGACTATATGGTGAAAATGAATAATTTGTATGAATGTGATTATTTACATCGTTAAAAAATAAGGGCTTTTGAATATCACCCTTATCAATGGCATTTTTCAGCACTCTTAAACTATTCAGTCTTTCTTCGCTCTTCGGATTATTAAGATTTTCGATTTGTAAAAGAAAGTATTGATTCATATTTAACGCATTTCCTGTCCACCAGTTACATTTATAGCCTGTCCAGTCATATAGCTTGACATCTCAGAAGCTAAAAAGACCATTACATTGGCTACATCCTCATATTCACATGATCTGCCCATTGGAACCTGATCAAGGTATTTCTGTCTGACTTCCTGTTCAGTTATGCCCTGATTAGCAGCATACTGTTTAAATAAACTATTTACCCATAGTGGGGAATTCAAAAGATTTCCCGGACATATGGCATTAAACCTTATATTATTTTTAGCATATTCAAGACCAAGACTCTGTGTCAATCCTATTCCGCCAAATTTTGAAGCCGCATAGGCACTATTCCTGAAAGAACCTTTTTTGCCTGACTTGCTGTTTATCTGTATAAATGATGCTCCATTTTCATTATTCATCATATGCTTTACTGCTGATTTAGCGCATATGAAGTATCCCCATAAATTTACATCCTGTACCAGTCTCCATTTATTAACATCAAATTCATGAGCTGAACCGGATATTACAATACCTGCATTGTTAACAAATACATCAATTCTTCCGAATTTATCAATAGCTAACTGAGTCATTGCATCAACTTCTTCTTCTTTTGTTACATCAACTTTACATGCTACTGCATTTTTTAATTTATTTGCAACTTCTAATGCTTTTTCATAATTCAAATCAGCCACAACAACAGAACATCCTTCTTTGTCCAGTCTTTGTGCTAATGCTTCGCCGAGACCTTGTGCTGCACCTGTGATAACGGCGACCTTATTCTTTAACATTTCCATATATTGCTCCCAACAAATTATTCTTTATATTATTATATCCCAATAGTTCATAAAAACATATAGGGTTGTGTGTTTTTCCATACTTTACCTGAAAAAATACCAGTAAATCAGCAATGCTGATATAGCTAAAATTATTAGTGCAATCACTATAGTCTTTATTACTTTGCTTTTGTATTCGCTGTCTTTTTTCTTCATACTATTTCCCTCAGCTTATTCATTATTTTCACCATAGCATATGTATCTAGTTTGCAATATTCCAGCAACTGTTTTCTGACTGTCTGTTTCTCTTCTTCAGATAACAAGGGTATATTTTTAAAAGCCGCCATTGCCTCTCCACCCTTTCTTACTCCTTCAAGATTATTGTAATTCATGGCATCATCTTCAGGAAAAAGAGCAGGCAGGACATACTTAATGGAATAACTACCCTGCATAGCTTTATCATAATACCAGTGATTCTTAAAAGGAACCATTAAATCCACCATATTATTGTATATATCCATTAAGGCAGTATAGTGTTGAGGATACTGATATGCAAGATCCGCAATAATCCCTTTTTCAAAAGCCATATTGTATGCTAAAGAACAGGATTGTCTTGGTATATCGTTTATAAGGTTCTCAGCTAATTCTTTTCTGCAGTCAAAACCATCCTTAGCTAAATATTCTTTATGCTCAACAGTACCATCTTCTTGCTCTATATGCAAAGAGTATTGAAAGGGCATCTGCTGATATGGTTTCATTCCATCATATGGCGGTATGGCATATTGTACTGTTTCAAAATCAAGATAATATATTGGGTAATAGAAATTAGCAAGAAACCTTGCTATCTGCTTCTTATCGATTACAAATTTTTCCTGTAACTGATCTTTTATAACTGGTCTTAATTTGGCATATATTTCTTTACTGTTAATCACATCATCAAAAGAATATATCCCACTATGATACATCATCAGTTTATTTTTCCTATTAAGATTTCTTATAGTAAATATATTATCTTCTGGCAGATGTTTTGTACAATATCCAAAATATCCGCAAGGATACGGTGAAAAACAATGCTCTGCAATATTTATTTCCGGTTCTTTTTCCAAATCCAGGTCCTGTGATAAAAAATCTAATAATTCCTCAACTTTGCTATGCCTGGAATAAGCCTGTTCAGTAACATCATTAATAGAAAACAGTTTACTTAAATCTAAATTACCCTGTCTTGTATATTCTGAATTAAGAATAATAACATTTGCTTTTCTGACATTCATTCCAAGAAGATTAAGAATATAACTTTGGTAAGCCACATCATCAATATACACATCTTTTACACTGGTTGAACTCTTAACTTCATTAATAACCACTCCATCTTCATAAATCTCTAAAATATCAACACTCAAAAAACGGCCCATATATGAAAAGGATGCTTCAGCAATGTATTTGCTTTTATTATCTATAAACTGTTTTGTCTGATTTATCATAATCTGCTTGTCAGTCTCAAAAGCAACTTTTGATATATCTGGAAAAATACTTAAAGCAAGTTCGCCTACATCATTACCATTTTCCAAAACAGCTTCATCTAAAACTGAATTGTCAAACTCTTGTGGTTTGACTCTGTCCATCCAGTACATTTTCAGGCACTGAACAGCTCTTATATATCTGGATTTTGAAACATTGAATTCTATCATATCTTAGCCTTTATTATTTCTTCGTCATATTCTGCAACAGCACAGTTATCTAATATATAGTCATGTACTACACCATTTTGTGGAACTCCTTTAAAGTAGTGCCCTACTGCAATAGACACCCCTCCATGTGCAACTAATAATATATTCTTATCATAATATTTATTTAATATATCATCTAAAAATCCTGATATCCTTTCATAAAACAAAGGATACGCCTCAACTGTATCTAGTTGCTCCTCCATCTTAAGAGACCATGCTCCTTTTCGGTATTCCATATTTTTCCTGTATGAAATTCCTTCAAACTTTCCAAAGTCCCTCTCTTTAAGTCTTTCATCTATCAATATCTCATTATCTCGATCTTCACATACTATATTAGCTGTATGTACAGCTCTGCCAAGCGGAGATGATATCACAACATCAAATTCATAATTATCTA
The DNA here is from genome assembly GCA_028690885.1 of Clostridia bacterium. Taxonomy (GTDB): domain Bacteria; phylum Bacillota; class Clostridia; order DUPQ01; family DUPQ01; genus DUPQ01. The sequence goes on along the minus strand of JAQVAJ010000015.1, from coordinate 949 downwards.
AAATCTTTTTTGTCTCGTAAGCCTGCTGTATGCCTGTTTCATTAAGTGGTATATCCGATGATCCCTGCACTTTATCGTTAATGTTCCAATCGGTCTGACCGTGTCTGATTAGTAAAATTCTCATATGATTATGATAACATAAATAAACCTCTTTGTCTTGAAATCAACCTGTCAAAGAACATTAACAATTTCATAAGTTTCAAAAAAAAAGACCTCGCCATTGAGATCTTCAAAATAATACTATTGACAGTACTTATCCTGTAATGCGTCAAATCCTCGTTCCCCCGTCCTTATCTTAACAACATCCTCTATATCTGATATGAAGATTTTGCCGTCACCAAGTGCTCCGGTGTTAAGTACAGTCTTTGCTGCTTCTATTACTTTTTCAACTGGTACTGCACTTATAACTACATCAACCTTAAGTTTCGGAACCAGCGTTATATCCAATGGCGCACCCCTGTAAGTCTCTGTATGTCCGTTCTGCATTCCACATCCCATTACCTCTGTAACAGTCATTCCTGTAACCCCTATCTTATTTAAAGCATATTTTAAAGCTTCAAATTTTGGTTTTTTAAGTATTATAGATACTAAAGTCATCTTTGGCTGCAGTTTATCATTAACAGTTTTCCCACTAACATGCTTCATCTGAGCAGGTGTTGTTTCTGATGGGTGATATTCTATGACATTCAACTTGTCTATATCCAGTTCATTATTTAATAAAAAGCCTGAGTATGCTGTTGCAAGATTATGCTCAGAAAAGTCCAGTCCCCCGATTTCCTCTTCTTTTGAAACTCTTAATCCGACAGTTTTCTTAATTATCAGGAACATAGCAGTCATTGTTATAGCTACCCAAAGAGCAACAGCTGCAACTCCAAGCACCTGAATGCTTAAAAACCTGAAAGCATCAGCAAATGAAGTGTTACCTTTAAAAGCACCAACTATCCCTTCG
>JAQVAJ010000376.1 GCA_028690885.1 Clostridia bacterium | reverse complement strand
TCTTATCCACTTCATCTCCTTGTGAAATATACCTTAGTGTCATTTCATATAACTAATATTAATATATAACTGGTCAAATATCCATACAGCATATTTTATCAATGACAAACATCATTGCTATAACCTGAATGAATATATCACCTATCTTAACTAATGTGCTTGAAGCTTCATTTAGTTAATGACACGTTTTATTAGTTATTGCACTTTTTAAATTATATACCCTGTAGCTTTTTGTAACAATACAAAACAGTATACATGTACAAGTTGTCAATTCATATTTATCATTTATATTGATATATCAAAAATAGAACACTTAAGTTAATGATTTTGCATAAATCTCGCAAAATCATTTTAATTTTGTTGACTATTACCGGATTATACTATACTATAGATATGTATTTTGCATATTATTTGCAAAATTGGAGGTATTTCAATGTTACTGGAATTCAAAACAAAAAACTATAAATCATTTAAAGAAGAATTAGTATTTCCAATGATACCTGCACCTAAACAAAAGGGTCTGGACTACAGTATACTTACTGAACAGATAGGGAAAAATAGGTATAAAGCTTTAAGTTCCTCAGTTATATATGGACCTAATGCTTCTGGAAAAACAAATCTTATCGGTGCAATGGATACATTCAAGTCTATAATACTACGAGGGCATATTAACAATGAAGATAATAAAGAAAACCCTAATACAGCAGCATGCCGATTAGAACTTATACCAAATATAAGTAATGCTGATAAACCAGTATCTTTTTCTATCAAGTTTATTGAAGAAGATCTGCTTATTGAATATAGCCTGACTGCTGGTATAGGGGAATTTGCAGAATCTAGTTATAATAGGAAAATCATAGAAGAGGTACTTACTGTAAATGAGAAGCTTGTTTTCAAAAGAAAAAATGATCTAGAAATAGATTCACTAAAACATATCAAAAAATATATGGTTAATGAGTTTGATAAAAATAAGGAGATACTGATAAAAGTAGCAAAAAACAATCTTCATGATAATGAACTATTTTTACAGAATGGATTTAAGAATATGTTCAGTTCAAAATTAGTTACTCTGATTACAAACTGGCTAGATAAAAAACTTGTTGTCATACTGAAATCAAATGCAATGCAAGTTAATTACAATATAGATGCACCAAAGAAAGAGTTAATCTACATAGATAAAGTGATTGATAAAGCAGCTAAAGAGTTTGGAATTAATTCAAATGCACTAGGGTTTAAGATAGAAGGAGAGGAAAATAAAGCTGTATTGTGTTCGCTTATAAACAAAGATGGAAAAACCAAATATATTCCTGCAGATATTTTTGAATCGTATGGTACTATGCGCTTTGTCAACTTGTTTAATTTCATACTGCTATCATTTATTAAAGGCGGAACAATAGTAATTGATGAGTTTGATGCCTCATTACATCCTATGGCATTAATGAATATAATTAACATTTTTCATGATAATGATATTAATATAAAAAAAGCACAGTTAATATTTAACACTCATAATCCTATATTTCTAAATAAAAACCTTTTTAGAAGAGATGAAATCAAGTTTGTTGAAAGAGATGATTTAACACATGAAAGCACTCTTTATTCATTGTCTGATTTTGGCACAGCAGGAAAAACAGGAGTAAGAAAAGATGAAGATTATATGAATAACTACTTTATTGACAGATATGGAGCAATTAAGGAAGTAGATTTCAAATCTATTGTAAAAGAATTAATGGAAATCAAAAAGGATGACTGCAAATGAGAAAGGAAACTATAAAATACTTTTTTTCTGTCGAAGGAGACACTGAAAGGTGGTATTTGAATTGGTTACAAGCAAAAATAAACAGTAATGAATACAGTAGATACAATATTAAGATAGATTGTAAGAGATGTAGTGATCCCAGAACATATGTAAAAAACAGCAATATATTAAAAAAGACAGAAGTAACTCATTTAGTTGATATAGAAAGTTATGAAGATTCTCATATTAAAAGGTTCGAATGCACACTAGACAATGTGAAAGAAGCGCAGAAAATGGGCAAGGATATAAGATATGTTCTTGGTTACAGTAATTTTACTTTTGAACTGTGGATGATTCTTCATAAATATCCTTGTAATAAAATACTAGCAGATCGAACTCAATATCTTGAGTTTATAAATAAGGCATATAATGAGAATTTTAAAAGTTTAAAAAAATTCAAAAACGAAAAAGAATTCCATAGAATATTAAGTAATCTTACTCTTGATGATGTTAAAGATGCAATTAACAGAGCAAAATCAATAATGTCAGATAAATCGATTAACGGACTGATAGAGAAAAACTATAAAGGTTACAAATATTATGTTGATAATCCCTCATTATCCATTTATAAATCAATAGAAAAGATACTTACTACTTGTGAAATAATATAAGGTACTAATATATCTTTATTGTCCCGCTTTTTCAATCGTGATATACTCAATACAGTAAATGAAATTTAAATAGGAGTTAATTATGGAAAAACACATTGATGTAAGAAAGAATCCCTGGCAGAGCAGATATGGCTGGATTTGGTATAACTCAAAAGAAATATTAAGAGATACTGAAGAAGACATAGACAAGTTAGTAAAAAGTTTTGCTGATAAGGGCATTAACATACTGATAGGTTTCAGCTGTACTCATTTCAGATGGAACTTCTATCGCCATTTTGACATAATAACGGAA
>JAQVAJ010000014.1:8306-12342 GCA_028690885.1 Clostridia bacterium | reverse complement strand
AGAGCAGTTGTGCGGAGATCACATAGAGTGTATTAACCAGGATGATGGGTCTACAGTGATAGTTCTTGCTGACGGGTTAGGTAGCGGCGTGAAAGCTAATATACTTTCCACTCTTACTGCAAAAATTATTTCAACTATGATGGCTGAAGGTTGCGGGATTGATGAATGCGTTTCAACTATTGCAGCAACATTACCTGTCTGCGGAGTAAGAGGAATTGCATATTCAACATTTACTATAATACGTATAGTAAATAATAATTATGCAGAAATAATTCAATATGATAACCCTCATGTAATACTTCTTAGAGATGGAAATAGTGTTGAAATGCCAAAAACACTATTAAGTATTGATAATAAAGCTATTTACTATTCCAAAATAGCTTTACAGGAGAATGATATATTTATTGCAATGAGTGATGGAGCAATTCATGCAGGTGTAGGTATGAGCCTGAATTTCGGATGGCAAAGAGATGACATAATTAAATTTATGGAAAAACTTTATCATGTAGGTTTTACCGCGAAAACTCTCACTACCATACTGCTTGATGAATGTTACAGTCTGTATGGGGGCCAGCCCGGAGATGATACAACAGTCTGCACTATAAGGATAAGAAAACGTGAGCCTATGAATCTTATCATAGGTCCTCCTTTCAATAAAGATGACTGTTCCAAGATGATGTCACTGTTCTTTTCAAAAGAAGGAAAACATATTGTCTGCGGTGGTACTACATCTAAGATTGCAGCTGATTTTTTGGGAAAAACACTTATCCCAAGCCTTAATTTCGTAGATCCTGAAATACCTCCGACTGCTAAAATTGAGGGAGTGGACCTTGTTACAGAAGGTGTAATCACTATTAATAAGGTTTTGACATATGCACAAGATTATCTGAAGGATAACGAGTCATACAGGCACTGGAGCTACAAGAAGGACGGAGCATCACAGATTGCAAGGCTTTTGTTCGAAGAAGCAACAGACATTAATTTTTATGTAGGGAAGGCAGTTAACCCAGCACATCAGAATCCTGATCTGCCAATACATTTCAATATAAAGATGCAGCTCATATCAGAACTGGCAGAATGCTTAAAGAAAATGGGCAAGAATATAAAGGTCAGCTATTTTTAAAGGAGGAAGCTTTTGAGAAGGTTTGATACGAAAGTTCAGTTATTGAAATATAAGGTACTCAAACAAGTCGCAAGACATGCATGGGACGATACTCTTTTAGATTCTGTAATGGATATACCAAAAGAGATTGTGCCAGGTAAAGACGCAACTACTCGTTGCTGTGTATATAAAGAAAGAGCGATTCTTAATGAAAGAGTCAAGCTGGCAATGGGTGGAGATAAAACCAATCTTAATGTTATTGAAGTAATAGATATCGCATGTGATGAATGTCCTGTCGGAGGTTACGAGGTATCTGAGGCATGCAGAGGATGTATAGCTCACAGATGTGAAGAGGTTTGCAAATTCAATGCAATAACTTTTGACAATAGACAGAAAGCCCATATAGATAAAACAAAATGTGTAGAATGCGGGATGTGCGCTAAAGTCTGTCCGTATAATGCCATTTTAAATAATAAAAGACCTTGCGAGAATGCATGTAAAGTTAAAGCTATATCCATGAATGAACACAGGGCTGCAATTATAGATAATGATAAATGTACTGCGTGTGGTGCATGTGTTTATCAATGCCCGTTTGGAGCGATTACGGACAAATCATTCATTTTAAATGTAATAGATATATTAAAAAAGAGCAGTGATAATAAAAAATATAAAGTTTATGCAGTTGTAGCACCTTCAATATCCAGCCAGTTTTCATATGCGAAACTCGGTCAGGTTATTTCCGGCATAAAGAAACTGGGCTTTCATACAGTTGTAGAAGCTGCTTTAGGAGCTGATATGGTAGCTAATGAAGAAGCTAAGGAATTATATGAAAAAGGGTTTTTGACAAGTTCATGCTGTCCTGCATTCGTGTCATATGTTGAGCACAGTTTTCCAAACCTCATAAAGCATATATCACACAACTTGTCCCCTATGGCGACTATTGCAAAATACATAAAAGACAGAGAGAATGGTGCAAAGGTTGTATTCATTGGACCATGTACTGCAAAGAAGCAGGAGTTTCAAAAAGAACATGTTCATAAATATGTTGACAGTGTACTGACCTTCGAAGAACTGCAAGCGCTTTTTGACAGTAAGGATATAGAAATAATGGCATTGGATGAAGATGTGCTTGATAATGCTTCATATTATGGAAGGATATTTGCCCGTTCAGGTGGACTGGCTGATGCTATAAGGCAGGCTATTAAGGAAAATAATCTTGATGAAAGCAAATATAATCCATTATCCTGTGATGGTATAGAAGAATGCAGAGCAGCCTTATTGAAAGCAGATAAAAATATATTGCAGAATAACTTTATAGAAGGAATGGCTTGTGTTGGAGGATGTATCGGAGGAGCAGGGTGTCTTACGCATGGAACAAAAGACAAGACAGAAGTTGACAGGTATGGTATGCAGGCTTATGAAAAGAAAATATCAGATGCTATAACCATGATAAAAACATAGATAAATACTTCAAATTTACCCCGGCAAAGCCCGTTGTTTCTTAATAGAACAACGGGTTTTGTGTTTTGTTAATCGTATGAAGAATCGTCATCATCAGAATCTTCTAGACTATTTGATTTTGTTCTAAACATTGAAGAAGGGATATATTTCTGGTCTTGATCAAATTGATCCATACAATAGAAATATTCTCCTTCACACATTACCCATTTTTCAGCTTTTTCCATATCAGCCTCCAATATTGCTATCAGCACTTAATGATGTCATCTGTAAAACATAAATAAAATATCAGATACTTATATGATACACCTTTAGTAGACCTTTTGGAATAGAGTTAATGATTTTTCACATGAACTATTATAGTAATGGTAATATTGTCTATACTAATCAATATTTAAATGCTTAGGAAGGGATGCTATTACAATGCGTTTATCTTCTTTGTCGAATATGAAATATATCCGACCTTCAGATCCAAGATATAAGTGGCGGTCTATTTCTGCTTTCATTATACTGCCGTCTTTTTTATTGTAAGTGAACTCATAATCCTTCGTATTAGTTATTTTTGGAGGATTAACTTTTGTTATTTCAATGTAGCTGTTGTAAACTTTCGAGCATGTGTCATTTCTTATATCCTCAGTTATTTCTCCACATAACTGTTTATAGTAATCTAATGCGAGATGCTCAATTGCATCACAAATAAAATCAAAATCATATTCATTTTTTATTTTTTCAATTTCATCGCAAGCACGTTTGCATAATGTAAGCCTGCTTAGAAAATATGTTTCTACCCATTGAGGAATGTCTTTGAATTTTTTAGGTCTGTTTCTTAAAAACTGTATGCGCTTAGATATATATTTAATTTTTTCTTCGCATTCTTCAAATTCCGTTTCGATTTCTTTTATATATTCTCTATTTTCGTCAAGTTTTTCTTTATACTTTCTTATTTCTTCATCTTTAGCAGTAAGTTTCTGGCTGTGTTCTGCAACTAAGTTCTCTTTTTCCGCATTAAAACTCTTTTTTAAATATTCGTAATCATTATTGCTTGATTCAAGCTGTCTAAGCAGTTCCTCTTTGCTCCTTTTTGTTTTTAGAAATTCCATTAGACTGTTCTTTCTAAGGTCAGGAACGAACTCTACTCCATTGAAATCAACATCTTTCTTCTCATAGTATTTCTTTATTCTTTTATATACTGAATTCTTTACATTAATATCAGATAGAAGGTCTGCTATATTGTATGTATCTGTTTTTGCATCTTTATATTTGTTTCCGTCAATAATAAACAAGTCATAATTATCAAAATTACTATCTGTATCTGGTAAATCGTTAGTTTTTGATAAAAATTGAAGAAAAATCTGTCTTTTTGTGTGAGGTATGAAAAAGAAAAATGCATATGCTCTTAAGCTGTATGCAAGCTTATTAAATACTTCTGCTATTTCTTGTAAGTCAGGTAATGATTCTTTCTTTTCTTCTTTTTCT
>JAQVAJ010000014.1:0-8206 GCA_028690885.1 Clostridia bacterium | reverse complement strand
TTCCCCTTTGAATAAATAGAATAATATAAATTATGCATAAGGCACAAATTGCAGATTTGTTAATCAAGTATTTCGGTTTTACATATATATTATACACATTTAAATATGCAAAAAAGTGAAAACTTTATTTTTCGGTTTAAGCAAGTCATAGTTTTTAAGGAATTTTTAATGATTTTCTATAAGTATATGTGGTATCATATCCAGGAGGTGATTTGCATGAGATTCAATCCTTTCAGAATATTCGATTATATTTTCCGATGGAACCGGTTGCCAGATTTCTCTTTTAACATGAGTATTCCTTTTCTTATGATATTTGCATATTTAGCCGTTACAGTATTGTCTGTACTAGGTGGAGTACATATGTACAAAAAAACCAAAAACAAGATATGGGTATTTCTCTGTGGAGTACCAAGTATACTTTTCATAATCATATTTGCATTAAGCAGAATTATATTTTTTAAATCATAATGTGCTTTTGTCACAGATGTATTTGTTTAAAGCGTGTATTCTATACACATACTTAATTGAGGTGTGACATGAAAACAAAAAGAATCTTTATACTTATAACATTTATTATTTTTACTTTAGTACTAACTGGATGTGCAGTCCAAAATGGAGATAATGTGGAAAATACATATAAGCAGATATCGCCCAAAGAGGCAAAACAGATTATGGATGACTCAGATGGATACATTATACTTGATGTAAGAACTCAATCTGAGTATGACCAGGGTCATATACCAAATGCAGTATTACTGCCTAATGAAACTATAGGAACTGATGAAATAGAAATATTGCCAGATAAAGACCAGCTAATACTTGTATATTGCCGATCTGGAAACAGAAGCAAGCAGGCATCACAGAAGCTTGTAGATCTTGGATATACCAATATATATGAATTTGGCGGTATAATAGACTGGCCCTATGACATAGTAACAGACTGATAAGTATATTAAAAATACAAGAAGTTATATTACTCAATAGTTAAGATTATATGTAACATTACAAAGAAACATCCAGTTGAATGATCAGATCTTTTCTAGCTTATTGTTATGAAACTTTATTCCACCAGTTAAAATACCTTTCTGTTTGTGAAGTATAATCATTTCACAATTCGTTTTAACACCATAATCTATAAGTTCATTTCTATTGATATTATATATGAAAATATCCTCACAATCATTCGACTTTATGCTTAAACCCAATATGTCCTTGTTATTTAGTTTTTCTATAACAATTTTATTTTCTCTATCCAAAGGTGATGGCGATAGTGCTGTTATAAAACAGCAGGATTTAACCATATTTTTTGTGCTTAGTATCAGTCTGTATGAAGGTACATCATCCCATAATGTGCCAAAAGTTTTAAAATTATGTTCAAGTTCTTCTAATGCATATGAATGTATATTAAGCTGATTCATTTTTGTTTTTGAAGTAAAAAGATTTTTGTCTTTTTTTTCAACTGGACCCAAACATGTAAAATTAAGTTCAATTTTTTCAAAAGCCTTTGCTATGATGTCATCAACAATTATAAAAATATCAGGTCTTAGAAAAATTATGTGCCTTACATATTTTTCTGCTTCACTATATACATCAGTTGCATCGGTAGTAACCCAGTCAATTATGTGTTCACTTTCAGATATGGATAAATAGTCAGTTATTGATGTTTTGTAATTATTATATCCACCTTTTTGATTTCTTTGCGAAAATGTCATTGTATTGTGGCAAAATGTCTGAGAATACAATGCAACATCAGGTGAACTATAGTTTTTATATCCTGGATCAAGTATTAATGGCTCTTTATTATACTCAAGAAGAATGCTTGCCCGGTCTTTATGTCCATGACCTTTTACATTGCATATATTTGTCATTGCTAAAACCGTATCGCCATATGATAAACCTGTTCGCAAAAATGCCATAGGCTCATCTTTGTAAATCTGAACAAGCGGTAACTTTGGCACTTCAGCTAACGTATCATTATCTAATGATAAAAGCGTTATTATGCTTGGAGGAGGATTATCTTTATAGTATTTATCCCAGTAATATTTAGCATATGTATTTTTCATATATTTTGCCATGAAAATCAGTAATTCGCCTGGCCAGACCCAGCGACCGCTTAAGTCACTGATTGGCATAGAATACATTTCAAATTCATTACAGGTGCTAAGACAATTTAAAAAGTAGTTGAAAACATTATTCATTTTATCAGAAACCATATTTTCAACCTTTTCATTTAAACATGCGGCTAAGGGAAATATAGCTTCAATATAATGTGAAAAAGAAAACATGCCATACCCAGGACCTTCTCTTGAAACGCCTTCTTCACTCCAGGTTCCTAAAGGATACTCCTTTAGAAATTCTAAAGTCCAGTCATATATTTCTCTATATGTTTCACTTTTATCCTTCAAAAAGGCAGTTTGCATTAAAAGAGGTGTTGCAAATAAAACTCCCTGGTTCATATTTACATAAAAATTCCGGCTATTCTTTAACTTGTCATAAAGCATATACACGCCATGTTTTTCAAATGCATTCTCAACTTCATTTCGTTCTTCAATATTTAAGCAGTGATATATCATATCATAGGAAATTACAACACCATAAGCGACGTCAGCAATAAAAAAAGGATGATTCATATACCCTGCATAACCTTTAGGATACCAACCAGTAAAACTGTCCCAGAAAGGTAATACATCATTAATTTGCGGTCTGTTCACGCAACCGCCATGTTCACCTCTCCAATCTTCACTTCTTGCTGCTCTTAATATCCACCTTCTGACATTTATAGCATATTTTTCCTCGCCTGTAAGCAAATGAGCCAATGCGACTACAGGCGCATAGGTTTTCATTCCTCCGCCATTTACGCCTTTTGGCAATCCTACACCTCCACCATATGATGTGCCATAAAAATTATGCTGCACTAAATCTGAACTTATCGCCTCATCAGCCTGTTCAATGATTCTTTTAAGTACTGTTTTTCCTTCTCCATATAAAACGGAGTTTCTTATCTGTAACAAATTCTCTCTTGTTATATAGAATCCAAGGGGTAACCCATCTGTTAAAGGATTTTTAATAGGTGTTACTGACTCATCATAAGACGGAAGTAGCATCTGTTTGACTTGTCTTTCAACAATTTTATCATTTCTTGTTTTATGATTTTGTGAAGACAGATATACAGGGACTTTTTTAACCGGAGTATAATCAGCTTCAGTGCTTTTGCGAAGCAGAATCCAGAACATTTTCATGCTGATTGGTTCTAGTTTTTTATTGCCAGTTAAGGTAATGCGTATACCTTCTAAATGTTTGGCTTTATTTAAACTGCCTCCAATAACTAACCAGTCTCCTAAATGGGTATTGATGACATTGTCGTGTGGAAATTTACTATTTTCAAGTATATTTAACAATTTATTTCCATCTACTATTAGTGTGAAAGTAAGCAGTGTGTCTTTAGACCAGATCATTTTAGACAGTAGTTGGGAAAAGTCTGATATATCCATATCAAATTTTCTTTCTACTATCAAAACTTGTTTATTCGCATCGTCATTTGTATATTCAAATAAATATCCTGTGTTGGTTTGCTTTCTGGTAAATCCTTCTACAGAGTCATTATTAACAGAATTCCATTCGCTTATGTTTGCACCATTTGTTGCCCATTGATTTTCACCATAAACGCTTGCCCAGCTCATATCTATTATTGTATCGCTTTTATTTACATCCCATGTCGGGTTCTGCCTATATACACTTACTCTTTCTATACTAAGTACACTTTTTTGTATGCCGGGAGTTTCACATATCATGCGAAGACCGCAAACTTCACTGAATGTTTCCTTTTGTGGCTGAAATCCAAGTTTGTCCAGCCATAACTTAAGGTTATTTGAACCTTCCCAATCTATAGCAAAAAATTTACTTGCAATAATATAATCATTTGGCCCTAATATCTCTATTTTAACTCTGCAGCCAGTTCTTGTCTGACTGGCTATATGTATAGACAGTATCTTAAAATTGCACCAGGTAGATTTTTCAAAGTATATATGCAATGATTTATGATCTTCTGCGTTCCAAATAATAGGGGTGGGAATAACACAGTTCCATTCATCTTTCGAAAATTTTGTTTCATATGTTATTTTGTTTTCCATAATAATAACATCCTTAATTAATTGATTACCATCATAATATGGTTTGAATCGTAACACACAGTATACTACAGTGTCAATTTGTGATTGAACCATTGATATAAGTAAAAAATATATAGTAAACCAGTACTATGAAGGCAAAAGCGGGTATTAGATATTACTTAACTTAATAATGTGATATATTCAAACTTTTCGATGTTTATTGACACCATATATATATTTTGGTACATTTAGACTGTACTTTGGAGAACAAGAATGAATACTAAAGAAAAGAAAAATGCAATTTAGCAAAACCGCTATAATCATTTTGTGAACCAAGTATAAATTTTATGCATAATATGGGGGTAGACATGTATTGTACTAATTGTGGAAAGCAGATACCAGATGACTCCAAATTCTGTACGAATTGTGGGGCAAATGTTTCGAAACCTGAAATGTCTCAGCAGCCAGAACAGAATTTTACTGCTCCAAGACCTTTTCAGCCATACAGTTCTATTGATCCTAACCAGGGTATAGTTAACAAGACTGCATTCAAAGGTAAACAGGTAAGTTTTGGTACATCTGGTTCAGTTTCTTTTAATAATGGTGGTAAAAAGGGAAAGAAAGGACTTAAGGTAGTACTTGCTGTAATTGCAGTTTTAGTTATTGCTGTTGTTGCAGTACTGATCTTTTCAAATATGGGTAAGGGGAGTCTGAAACTTGGGCAGACCAGCGCGCTGATGAACTTTACTGTTCCAACATCTGGTACTACAGTAACTGTTACTGACCCTTCGTCAGATTTGGCAGGGATGAATATATCGGTACCATCAGGTTCATATAGCTCAAATGTTGATTTTGATATTGAGACTACTGATATTACTTCACATAGTTTCGGGAATAATTTTAATCCGGTAACTCCTTTAATATCTATTGATAATAGTGAAACAACATCGAAATATCCACTAACAATAACTATACCTATCGAGAAAAATCCGGACGAATTCGCTATGGCTTTTTACTATGACAGGAAAACTCAGAAATTAGAAGCTATTCCATTTGAGAGTCTTACAGATACGTCTATAACCATACTGACAACTCATTTTTCTGAGTTTGTAGTATCAACTGTTCAGACATCCTCACTTGCATCCCGTTCTGTTGATATTGATACAGGTTTTATGCCGGGACAGGATGACTGGCCTTTTGTAAATTATGGTTCTGCAATCGCACCAGGTGGACACTGTGCAGGTCAGTCTCTGACAATGGCCTGGTATTATCACGAGAAACACATAGCAGCTCGTGAACCTGAATTAAATGACAGGTTTGATAATAACGGAAATTATCTGACTGAATCATTCTGGATAGATGATTCATATGGTTATCGTTTTGCATCAGTAATTCAGAATTCAATTAACTGGACAGCACCAGACTTCCAAAACTATATTAATGTTTCATATACAAATCCAGAAGATACTTATTATGCTTTCGTATATGCTATGGTTATGACAAAAGAACCTCAGTTTGTAGGTGTGTATAGTCACGATGAGTATGGAAATACAACTGGTGGGCATGCATTAGTAGCATACAAGATTGAAAATGGAAGGCTTTATGTTGCTGACCCGAATTATCCAGGACAGAAAGACAGATATATAGGTGTTCAAAACAATATGCTGCTTCCATATTCTTCAGGAGCCAACGCAGCAGAAATTGAGAATTATGGCGGGACAATATATGACCATGTTTCTTTTGTCGGCAAGACTGCTTTAGTTGATTTCAATACAATTGCGAGTAACTATCAGAAAGTTCTGAATAATACAATCGGAAATGACGAGTTGCCAACTATATATGTGCAGTACTTTTCAAGGCTTGATTCAGTAGAGGGAGCTATATGGACTGATATTAATGACAGTATTACATATGATGATAATGTCGGAGTGCCAGGAGAGCACAAAGGATATATTATGATTATAGCAGGTACAGGTTATGATGATGTAGCCTATACTCTGTTTAAAGGTACTCAGTACATAGAAGGCCCGGTATATGGGACATACAATGGGAATGCATATTTTGAAGTGGATTTGGAGCCTGGGATAAATGATATAGGTATACTGGCAGAAGTTGTTATGAATGGTAATTACTATTATGCAGACTTTAAACGAATTGAAGTAGATTATGTTGGTAATACTGTAAATTCATCTACTCCAACTCCAACACAGTCACCATCACCTTCACCATCACCATCGGAAATAGTAAACTATACTCCTGAGTATATGGTTGGTACATATTCATATGACAGTAATAATAAGGAAGATGAAATGACATATATCCATGTTAACTGTTTTATTGAAATTTATTCAGATGGAACAATGAGAGATTCTGGAACATGGCAGGGAATCAATGAATGGTCAAATCAGAGTTCTTCGCATGATTACAAAGAAACATGGAGTATTGTGGATAACAAGCTGGTTAGTGTTAATGATTCCGGATTTACGCGTGTTTGGGATATTAATGGTGATTATATAAGCTATGACAACGGATTCGGATACACAATTACTTACAAGAAAATGAACTAGTATAATTTTTTCATAGTGAAACTGCAACCAAAAAGAGAAAGCATGTTCCCGACATGCTTTTCTCTTAATTAGATATTGTACTGAATATCGGTTGTAAATAGACCATAGGTATAATAAAATATATGTGACAAAAACAAATGGAGGTATATATGGCTAAATATGATTTCGTCGTTATTGGCAGCGGTGGAGGACTGATGTTCATTGAAGGCGCATTAGGGTACAACAAAAAATGTGCAATAGTTGAAAACTCGAAATTTGGAGGCACATGCTTAACAAAAGGATGCATTCCTTCAAAAATGCTTGTTTATCCAGCAGACCTCATTAGAGAAGCTGAAGAGGGAGAAAAAATCGGCATAAATTTTTCGAAACCTGAAGTAGACTGGAATAAGGTTTCTAAAAGAGTCTGGGATCAGATAAATTTAAATGTAAGAGTTGAAGCACGACTGAGTAAAATACCTAATCTGGATGTATATAAAGGGATAGGGGAGTTTAGCGGTCCTCATACAATGAGGGTTAAAAACAGTGATGGTGAGTATATAGCTGAGTTTGAAGCAGATAATTTTGTGATTGCAGCAGGAGCTCATTCATTCGTTCCGCCTATTGAAGGACTAAAAGAAGCTGGTTATCTCACTTCTGAAACTTTTTTTGGTGATAAATACCCTAAAAAGCCATATGGCAGTCTTGCAGTTATAGGCGCAGGTCCTATAGGTGCGGAATTTGCCCATATATTTGCAAGCTTTGGGACCAAAGTTTCTCTTATAGAGATGAATCCAATGATATTGTCTACAGAAGAAGAGGATATAAGCGAACTGGTTAAAAGGCAGTTTATAAAAGATGGAATGGATGTGTATACTTCAACTAAAACATTGAAGGTGTCAACTAAGGATAATAAAAAGATTATTCATCTTCAGAATATGATAACCAGTACAGAATCTATTGTTGAATGTGATGAGATATTCTTAGCATCGGGAGTACGGTCCAACGCGCCTTCTTTGAAATTGGAGAATGCAGGGGTGGAAACCGATCCAAGAGGATATATAGTTACAAATGAGTATCTTGAGACTAATGTGTCGCATATATGGGCAATAGGAGATGTAAACGGAAGATATCAGTTCCGCCACAAAGCGAATAAAGAAGCAGAGATTCTCATACATAATCTTTTTAAAGATCCGAAAAATAGAAAGGTAATGCGCTATGATGCTGTACCATGGGCAATATTTACACATCCACAGGTAGGCCATGTCGGGAAGACGGAGCGGGAAGTTAAAGCATCAGGATGTAAGTATAAAGTGGGGATAAACAGATATTCTGACGTTACAGCGGGAAGAGCAATGGGATATACCAGTAAATCTGATGTTAACGGGTTTGTTAAACTTATAGTCGGAGAAGATAAATCTATATTAGGAGCTCATGTTGTAGGTCCTAATGCTTCTATTCTTTTGCAGCCTTATGTCTATATGATGAACTGTGATAAAAAATGTGATAAGAAACCTAAAAAGAAAAAGGTTGAGATAGAACAGCTAAGGACAA